>JBBRVM010000081.1:0-10409 GCA_038246865.1 Burkholderiales bacterium | reverse complement strand
CTTTTTGTTGGAATTCAGCGTTAATGCGGGATAAGTCCTATATTCGTTGATTCTCGACTATTGAATAAATTAGGGCTTAGCCCTCGTGTATTGGTGGATTAAGGAAAAAGCTGATACATTTTTTGTGTCCATAATCGGATTTCGAGCTACCACTGCTGTAATCGCCTCAACGGTGACCCAAATCCCTTTGCCGAAGCCACACGATGATGCAAACCTCCGGATCGCGAAATGAATGACGCGCTAGATCAGATGATCCGCAAGGAGCTGGATCGCTTGCTTGAGAGCGATGTGTTGCGCCGCTCTGCGAGCCACCTGCGGCTGTTGCGACATCTGGTGGAACGCAGTCTGGCCAACGATCCGGGCGCGCTGCGCGAGATGTCGATTGGAATTGAGGTGTTTCACCGCAACCCATCAACCTACGACCCGAAGAGCGATCCCATTGTCCGCGTGAACGTAAGTCGTCTGCGCGAACGGCTGGTCAAGCACTACGCGATGTTCGAATCGCCGCCGCAGGTCCGTATCGCTTTGCCGAAGGGCCGTTATGCGCCGGAGTTTGTCGAACTGGGTGCACGCATGCTGGCTGCGCCGCGGTTTCTGGTGTTGCCATTTGTGAGCGAAGCGCGCGATGATCCGTTGGCGACGCTCCTGTTTGAATCCACCATCGGCGAATTGCAATCCGTGTTGCAGGTGCTCGTACTCGGCTCGCGTTCGGCGCGCGCGGTGGCCGACGACGAGCCGCTGGACTCTGCGCGCCGGGTGAATGCGCAGGCGGTGCTGTCGGCACGATGGGTGCGAGTCGGAAACGAACAGCATGTTCACACGATGCTGCTCTCCGCTCCGTATGGTCACATGATGGCGAGCAAGCGCTACGCGCGAGGTGAGGACGAATCAGACGCCGCATTCGTCGACCGGTTGAGTCGCCAGATTCGCGACGATTGCCTGCAAGCGCTCTCTGATTTGTTGCCCGGTGAGTACATCTTGCCGCCGCAGCGCAAGGGCTTTGCTGGCGTATCGCGTGAGGCCACCGATGCCTTCGTACAGGCGCGTCGGGCCGCTGCGTTGGGCACGGCGGAAGGTCATGCGCAGGCGCGTGCGCTGCTGGAATCGTCAATCGCCGCCGCGCCTGAGTTCGCGATGGCCCATGCGTCGTTGGCAGCCACGATGGGCAACCTCTCGATGTACGAGCAGGTAACGCCTGATGAGGCTTGGCGCGTTGGCAGTGCGGCTTCACAGCGCGCATTGGAGCTTGATCCACTGGAACCGAGTTCGTACCTTAATCTCGCGGGCGACAAGATTTTTTATGAGTACGACTTCGCTGCTGCACGGGCGCTGCTTTTGACCGCTCGCAAGCTGGCTCCCAGGCAGCCGGGGGTGCACATGCTGTTTGGTACGCTGGCGGCCTATGACGGCGAGTTACAGGATGCGCTCGGTCACTTTGATTCGGCGCAGGAGGTTGATCCACTGTTCCCTGCAATCCGTGCCAATCGTGGTGTAGCGTATTACTTCGCGGGACAGTACGACGACGCTAACCGTGTGTTTCTGGAGCTGCTCACCGAGTATCCGCAACGGACAGGCACGAGATTGTCGCTGGCGAATTCATTGACGTTGTGCGGCGCTTTCGAGGCGGCTCGTGCGGAGTTAAATGCGGTGATCGAGCACGATCCAGACGATGCAAGCGCTCGCCTTGCGCTGGCCATCCTGACCGCCCGCGAAGGAGACAAAAGGCAGGCCCGAAAGATTGTCAATTCGGTGCGCGCGGTCAGTGCGATTGAAAAGACGAACCCTTCGGCTTTGGCTGCGGTGTATGCGCAACTTGGTGAGGCCGACGAGGCGATGAAGTGGCTCACACTTGCCGCAGATTCGCACGAAGGCGGGTTTGCTGAGGTGCAGGTCGATCCATTGCTTGCACCACTGCTTGCGGTCGAGGCTTTCCGTCAGCTGCTTGCAAGGTTTGGACTGCAACCGAAACAAGCGCCGAGCTAAAATCATTCCTCGTTGCGGACTAACTTTCCGCCCAAGGATGAAGAAAATGTTGCGTATTACCGAACTCAAGCTGCCCCTCGCTCACGCCGAGGCGGATCTGCTGATCGCGCTCGTCACCAAGCTCGGCATTCGCGCCGAACAGGTCACGCGATTCGTGATTTTTCGGCGCGGGTACGACTCACGGAAGAAGGCGGATATTCAGCTTGTCTATACGCTCGATTTCGAGGTGCCGAATGCGGTTGAAGCGTATCTGCTGAAGAAGTTCAAGCGCGATGTCAATCTGTTGCCGACGCCCGATACCAACTACAAATTTGTGGCTGACGAAGCGTCGCTGGGCACAGAACATTTGCGTCCGGTCGTCATTGGCTTCGGGCCGTGCGGCATCATGGCTGCATTGATCCTCGCGCAAATGGGTTTGCGCCCGATCATTCTGGAGCGTGGCAAAGTGGGCCGCGAGCGCACGCTTGATACGTGGGCGTTATGGCGAAAAAGTGAGTTGAATACCGAGTCGAACGTGCAATTTGGCGAGGGCGGCGCGGGTACGTTTTCTGACGGAAAGTTGTGGACGCAGACGAAGGATCCGAAACACTACTGCCGGAAGGTCTTGCAAGAGTTTGTCGATGCGGGTGCGCCGGACGAAATTTTGTATGTCAGCAAGCCGCACGTCGGCACCTTCCGCCTGGTGAAAATGGTGGAGCACATGCGCGCCACGATCATCGGGTTAGGCGGTGAATTTCGCTTTCAGCACAAGGTCGTAGATATTGAGTTTGACGCAGTTGCGTCTGCTGATTCAGCGAAGCAGATTCGCGCCGTCGTGACCGAAAACGCCGAGGGGAAGCGCGAGACGCTACGTACGGACCATGTCGTTCTCGCCATCGGGCACAGCGCGCGCGATACTTTCAAGATGCTGTTTGATCGCGGTGTGCATATCGAGGCGAAACCTTTCTCTATTGGCTTTCGCATCGAACATCCGCAGGGCCTGATTGATCGCGCGCGCTTCGGCCCGAGCGCGGGCAACGCGATCCTCGGTGCCGCCGACTACAAGCTCGTGCATCACGCATCCAATGGTCGGTCGGTGTACAGTTTTTGCATGTGTCCCGGCGGCACCGTGGTGGCGGCCACTTCTGAGGAAGGTCGCGTGGTGACCAATGGTATGAGCCAGTATTCGCGCAATGAGCGCAACGCGAACGCAGGCATTGTCGTCGGTATCACACCCGACGATTACCCTGGTCATCCGCTCGCAGGCATCGCGTTTCAGCAGCAGTGGGAGAGTCGCGCTTACGAGTTGGGTGGCCGCAACTATCACGCTCCGGCGCAGCTCGTGGGGGACTTTGTGGCGGGGGTTGCCTCGACCGCGCTGGGCGGCGTTGAACCCAGCTACAAACCGGGCGTCACTTTGACCGATTTGGCTAGCGCCTTGCCGGATTACGCGGTGGCGGCGATCCGTGAGGCGATTCCTGCCTTCGAGAAACAGATTCCTGGTTTCTTCATGGTGGATGCCGTGCTGACAGGCGTGGAGACACGCACCAGCTCGCCGGTTCGCATCACGCGGCGCGAAGACGATTTGCAAAGTTTGAACGTGCGCGGACTGTTCCCCGCAGGCGAGGGGGCGGGATATGCGGGCGGGATCATGTCAGCCGGGATTGACGGGATTCGCGTGGCCGAGGCTGTTGCGCAGAGCATTGTTGCCCGCAAGTAGCGTTACAAAGACCTAATCTTCCCTTTCACGTCCGAACGAATCGCGTCTAAACTCTTGATCAATTAACAGATTTCGTTGCGGGTCGTTCACATGGCTGGCTGGTGTCTCGAAGGGGCGACTTACAAAAGTGAAGATGGGTTGATCCCCATCTCGCGTTTCCCGTTCGTACTGGGTCGCGACGCAGGATGTGATCTGCCAATTGCTTCTGCCGAAACGTCACGTCAACATGCGGTGATTGACCTGGACATTGGCGGGTGCCTGCGTCTGACCGATCTCAATAGCGCTAACGGGACTTTCGTCAATCGCGCGCAGATTTACGGGTCCGTCCTGCTCGCGGACGGCGATGTAGCGCACTTTGGCACAACCGAATTTCGCGTGCGACACGTCGAACAAAATGTGTTTGACGCACTCGGTATGTCCAATAGCGACAAAACCGTGCTGGTAGGACACCAGCCACTTCTCAGCGAGCACTTTGTCATGCTGGAGAGGCAGTTCCTCGACATGCTGAAAGCGCGCGACGTTCGCGCAGTTCTCCAGCCTATCGTCCATGCTCGAGACGGTCGGCTCAGGGCGTTTGAAATCCTCGGACGCGGTCAGATACCTGAGTTACCACAGACACCGATGGATATGTTCCTGATGGCTGGCCGGCTCGGTAAGGAGGTGGATTTGAGTGAAGCGTTTCGTTGGGCCGGCTTGACCGCCGCTGCAACGTTCGCGCCCAATGCGACGCTATTCGTGAACGTGCATCCGCGCGAAATGTTCACCGAGCCCTTGTATCGATCAATCAGCTTGCTGCGCGCGATGGTGCCGACGGCCCAAATTGTGATCGAGATTCATGAAACTGCGGTGACGCAAATCGCAGACGTGAAAAACATGGCGCTACGACTGCAGGACATCAATGTTCAGTTTGCGTACGACGACTTTGGTGCGGGTCAGGCGCGACTGGTCGAGTTGGTCGATGCGCCGCCCCATTACGTAAAGTTTGATATGGGTTTGATCCGCGACATTGATCGGGCAAGTCCAAAAAAGCAGCAACTCGTGTCGCAACTGGTGCGAATCGTGCACGATGTGGGTGCCATTGCGCTTGCGGAAGGCGTTGAAACGCCGGCTGAAGCGCACATCTGTGCCGTAATGAACTTCGATCTCATACAGGGCTACCTTACCGGCAAACCTATGCAACCTGAGCCGGGATGGCCCTATCCTTCAGGCTACGTTGCGACCGCGATTGGTGAAGTCACGACCACCATCACGCTACCGCACTAGATTGATCGTTTTTGTCAAACCATCGCGGCTTGTTGGGCTGCGATCACCTCTACTCGCACCTGCTCGGTCAGTTCTGCTTTGAGTTCTGTAAAGGCGGGTGTGGTCTTGATTGAATAATGCCGCGGATGCGGCATCGGTACTTCGAGGTTCAATTTGATGCGTCCGGGCCGCGCGCTCATCACTACGACGCGACTGCCCATAAACACGGCTTCGTCAATGTCGTGAGTGACGAATAGCACGGTCTTTTTCTCGGCTTCCCAGATGCCAAGCAATAGCTCTTGCATCAGCTCACGCGTCTGATGATCCAACGCGCCGAAAGGCTCGTCCATGAGGAGCATGCGTGGATTGTTGGCTAGCGCGCGAGCGAGCGCCGTGCGCTGTTGCATGCCGCCTGAGAGCTGTTTCGGATAGTGACTATCGAATCCGCGCAAGCCCACTTTTTGAATGAAGGACTGTGCGATTTCGAGCTGTTGCGCGCGAGGCAAATTGCGTTCACGGAGGCCGAAGCAAACATTATCGAGCACAGTGAGCCACGGAAATAAGGTGTAGCTCTGAAACACCATGCCACGATCAGCGCCCGGACCAGCGATGCGCTTTCCGTCGAGCATCGCTTCGCCAGCGGACTGTTTATCCAAACCAGCGACGATACGCAGCAGCGTGCTTTTGCCGCAACCGGACGGGCCGAGAATGGTGATGAAATCGTTCTCGGTGACTTCGAGATCAGTGGCTTGTAGCGCGACGGTGGGCGCCCGACCTGCGGATTCGAAACTGCGCGAGACGCCGCGTATGGAAAGGATGCTCATGACTTCAAGTCCCTCATTTGCCTAGAGCGGCCCAGGGGAATAGCTTTCGATTGGCAAACTTGAACAGCATGTCGCTGACGAGACCGATGAGGCCGATCACGATGATGCCGAAGATAATCTGGTCGGTTGCGAGGAGTGATTGGCTATCGGTAATCATGTGACCAATGCCGCTCGATGCGCCGATGAGTTCCGCAACGATCACGTATGTCCACGCCCAGCCAAGCACCATGCGCAAAATCTCGGCGATCTCGGGCGCGGCTCCCGGTATGAGTACGCGCCGGACCAAGCTTGAATCACTGGCACCCAACGTGTATGCGGCTTCCACGAGATCCCGTCGTGTATTGCCCACGGTGACGGCAATCATCAACACCAGTTGAAAGAACGAACCGATGAAGATCACGGCGAGTTTTTGTTCCTCACCGATACCTGCCCAAAGAATGAGCAGCGGGATGAAGGCCGACGCAGGTAGATAGCGCGCAAATGAAATGAACGGCTCGAAGAACGCCTCAATCGGCTTATACGCGCCCATCATCACGCCTAGCGGCAGCGCCAGCAGCGTCGCGATCAGAAAGCCGCCCAGCACTCGACCCACGGTCATTCCAATATCCTTCGCAAAACCCATTTCAGTCAACAGCGTGTAGCCGCTTTTGACCATCGTAATCGGGTCAGCGAGGAAGGTTTTTGATACGAAACCGCCGAGTGTTGCCACAGCCCATACCGCGACAAACACCACGAAGAATGAAATACCGAGCGTGACGCGGGTGGCGGGGGCGACGGGGGTGAGAGGTTTCATCTATTTCGTCATTCCGGCGCAGTCCGGTCTTGTTCCACCACCTTCAAGGGGGAGGTTAGGTGGGGGATGGGTTTCGGTGGAACATGATCGAGTGGTATTCGGGCACAAACCCATCCCCACCCTAGCCCTCCCCGTGAAGGTGGAGGGGACCGTAGCTACTGCTGGCTACTTGATGAACCGCGTGTCAGCTAGTTTGGTGAGATCAGGAATCGCCTTGATGACGCCAGATGCAAGCAACAAGTCCGCTGCCTCTTTGCTAAATTGCGCATGCTCACCAGCGAAGAATTTCTGGTTCGCAGCTTTGTCTTGCCAACGCAGAAACGCTGCGCTCTTCTCAAACGCCTCGCCTGTTTGCTTCACATCGGCGCCCATTATTTCGAAGCTTTTCTTGGGATCAGTTTTGATCATGTCGAGAGCGTCGAAGTAGGCGTTCGCCAGAGCTTGAGCAGCCTTCGGATTCTCCGCGAGGAACTTTGGCGTGCATCCAAACGTGTCCATGACCATCGGGTAATCGAGCGTGGTCGCGATGATCTTTCCGGCTTCGGGTTTGGCACGGACAGCGCTGAGATAAGGCTCGTAGGTCATCGCGGCGTCGACACCAGCGGCGCCTGAAATAATCGCGTTCGCCGCAGCTTGTGGCTCAAGGTTTACGATCGTGACATCCTTGAGTGTCATGCCGTTTTTCTTCAGCATCCATGCGAGTGCGAAGTAGGGCGAGGTGCCCGGTGCGCTAGCGGCAACGGTTTTGCCTTTTAGATCGGTGATTTTCGCAATGCCGGGTTTGGTGACCATGCCGTCTGCGCCAAAGCTCTTGTCGAGCTGAAAAATTTGCGTTGTCATTACGCCCGCCGCGTTCCAGGCAACCCAGGTTTCAACGGTCGTAGCCGCGCATTGAATGTCGCCCGACGCGATGGCTAGATGGCGATCTTTTTGCGGAATCTTCTTGATCGAAACGTCGAGTCCCTGCTTCTTGAATAGGCCCGCTTCTTTTGCCAGCGTGAGCGGCGCGAAGCCGGTCCAGCCGGACATGCCGATGGCGACTTTGGTGTCTTGAGCGAGCACCGGCGTAGCCGCCAGTGCGCAAAGGGAGAGGGCAATCAGAGTCTTTTTCATGTGAGGTTCTTTCGATCGATTGGTTGATTAGTGCAGAGCGAATTAGGTAGGAATCCAGAGCGTCGGTAAATCAGCGGCGGCAGGCAAGGCGCGAAATACTTTTGACAGCGCACCATTACGAACAAGTAGTGTCGCACGTTCAATCTCTGGTGCCATATAGCGATCCCGTTCGATGGATTTGCACACTGCACGTAGCAAGCCGTGTGCCTCTTCGAGTGCAACTGAACTTTTCATGGGACGCAGAAATTCGATACCTTGCGCACTGGCGAGCAACTCGATTCCGAGAATGTGCGACGTGTTGGCGATCATCGCCTGCAACCGCCTTGCTGCGAAGGTGGCCATTGAAACGTGATCTTCCTGATAGGCAGACGTGGGCAGGCTGTCGACGCTGGCTGGATGTGCGAGTGATTTGTTCTCACTGGCGAGCGATGCGGCGGTCACGTGCGCGATCATGAAGCCCGAATTGAGCCCCGCATCCGCTGTTAGGAACGGCGGCAAGCGCGACACACTGCCGTCGATGAGCATCGCAATGCGGCGCTCGGCAATCGCGCCCACTTCAGCAATCGCCACGGCCATCGCATCACACGCCAAAGCCACGGGTTCCGCGTGAAAATTGCCGCCGGAAATCATCTCCTGCGTATCGGCAAAGACGAGCGGATTGTCGGTGACGGCATTGGCTTCACGCAACAGCACGAGCGCGGCATGACGTAACTGATCGAGACACGCACCGACGACTTGCGGCTGGCAGCGCAGGCAATACGGATCCTGCACGCGGTCGTCGTCTTCTTCATGCGAATGACGAATTTCGCTGCCCACCAACAAAGCTCGGTAATACTGCGCCACATCGATTTGTCCGGGCTGCCCGCGAACGGCATGAATGCGTGGATCGAACGGGCCGTCACTGCCACGCGCCGCATCGACCGTCATTGCGCCGATTACGAGCGCGGCTTCGAGTACGGGCTCGAACGTGAGCAGCGCATGCAGGGCAAGCGCGGTGGAGGTTTGCGTTCCGTTGATCAGCGCCAGACCTTCTTTGGCCGCGAGCTTGAGCGGTGCAATACCTGCTTTTGCCAGCGCTGCGTCAGCCGGAACTCGCTGCCCGTTCTCCAGCATTTCGCCTTCGCCGATGAGGGCTAGCGTCATGTGCGAAAGCGGGGCGAGGTCGCCCGACGCACCCACCGAACCCTGGCTCGGGACGTAGGGCACAAGCCCGGCGTTATAAACGGCGAGCAGCGTGTCGACCACGATCTCGCGGACGCCCGAGTATCCGCGCGACAGGCTTGCCGCTTTGAGTGCCAGCATCAGACGGACGACTGCGGGCGCAAGCGGTTCACCTACCCCCACTGAGTGCGAGCGGATGAGGTTGACTTGAAGAGTTTCGAGGTCCTCGGTGCTGATGCGCTTGTTTGCCAGCTTGCCGAAGCCCGTGTTGACGCCGTAGACCGCAACATCACCCGCAGCGGCTTTTGCGACGACGTTGTGGCTGACGCGAATGGCTTCACGAGCGGATTGGGTGACGGTTAGTTGGACGCCACCTGTGTGGAGCGTCTGCAGATCATCGAGTGCCAGCGTGCCTACGTTCAATGTGAGTGGTCGACTCACAGTAAGCCGCGCCTGCGAAGTCGGGGAGGTGCCCGCAGGGCGGAGGGGTTGGTCGTGGCTTTCATGCGGATTTCGGAATCATCGGCAGATTCAAACCCCACTCCCGCGAGCAGGCCCGAGCGATCTCATAGCCCGCGTCGGCATGTCGCATTACGCCTGTTGCCGGATCGTTCCACAGCACGCGCTCGATACGCTTCGCCGCAGCATCGGTGCCATCACAGACAATAACAACGCCCGAGTGCTGCGAATAGCCCATGCCGACGCCACCACCGTGATGCAGCGACACCCACGTCGCGCCACCAGCGGTATTCAGTAGCGCGTTCAGCAACGGCCAATCAGACACCGCATCCGAGCCGTCCATCATCGATTCCGTCTCACGATTTGGCGATGCAACGGAGCCGGAGTCAAGATGGTCACGACCGATCACAATCGGTGCTTTCAGTTCGCCCGATTTCACCATCTCGTTAAAGGCGAGCCCCGCGCGGTGCCGCTCGCCGAGACCGATCCAGCAAATGCGTGCGGGCAATCCCTGAAAAGCTATGCGCTCCGCCGCCATGTCTATCCAGCGGTGCAGGTGAGCGTTTTCGGGAAACAGTTCCTTCATCTTCGCATCGGTTTTTGCGATGTCTTCGGGATCACCTGAAAGCGCGACCCAACGGAATGGTCCGATACCCCGGCAGAAAAGTGGCCTCACATAAGCGGGAACAAAACCTGGAATATCGAACGCGTTTGTCACACCCTCGTCGAATGCGACCTGACGAATGTTGTTGCCGTAATCGACCGTTGGAATTCCCATCGCCTGAAAGTCGAGCATTGCCTGAACGTGCACAGCGCAGGACTTTGCCGCTGCCCCACGGAGCGCGCCAAATTGACTCTCGTCCGCGCGTGCCGCTTGCCATTGTTCTACCGACCAACCCATCGGTAGATAACCATTAACGAGGTCGTGCGCTGAGGTTTGATCGGTCACTATGTCTGGACGCAAGCCACCTGCTTTGGCGCGACGCACCAGCTCGGGCAAAAGCTCCGCAGCGTTACCGTGCAACGCAATAGAGACAGCGCGCTTCTCTGCGGTGTATTTCGCAATGCGGGCGAGCGCGTCGTTCAGGTCGTGCGCCTGCTCGTCCACATAGCGAGTCTTCAAACGAAACTCGAT
>JBBRVM010000080.1:0-10421 GCA_038246865.1 Burkholderiales bacterium | reverse complement strand
GTGACCGTGAAGCCGGTCGCCGTGGATCTCAATGCCCGAACGGTGGTGGCGCCGCAGATTGCGATTGTGGGTTTACAGGGGAATATTTCGCGCGACAAGAGCGGTCGTTTGCTGTTGCCATTTGCGGGGCTTTCGGCGTCAGGCCCAGCGCCGAAATCTGCGACGCCTGCGACCACCAAGGCAACTCCCGATGAAAAAGGCTGGCAAATCGGCGTTGCAGAAATCGCTACCGACAAGGCCAGCCTTGCTTTGCGCGACCAGAGTTTTGCCGTGCCGCAAACGGTCGCCGCCAAACTTGACCTAACGCTCGGAGCCAGCATCGTCACGGGCGACAAACCGAGCGCAAT
The DNA here is from genome assembly GCA_038246865.1 of Burkholderiales bacterium. Classification (GTDB taxonomy): domain Bacteria; phylum Pseudomonadota; class Gammaproteobacteria; order Burkholderiales; family Casimicrobiaceae; genus Casimicrobium. The sequence goes on along the minus strand of JBBRVM010000080.1, from coordinate 10,074 downwards.
CATCAGCGGCAAACGCCTGTCTTTGAGCGACATCACGATGCGCGATGAAGCCGCCACTACCGCGTGGTTGAACGTAAAAGAAGTTCGCGCGCTACCCGCCGAGATCGACGTGCTTGGATCGAAGATTGATCTTCCGAAAATGGAAGTTGTCGCACCTGCGGTCAATCTCGTGCTCGACAAAGAAGGCATCGACGTTGCGCGCAAATTTGCGGCTGCCATTGTGACGCCACCGACTGCCGCTGCGCCATCGACAGCCGCAACCGCTCCGAAAATCAGCGTGGCAGGCGTCACCCTCAGCGGCGGTCGTGTGAGCCTGACTGACAGCACGCTACCCACCGCCTTGACACACGTCGTCGACGCCATTCGCGTCAACACAGATCGCATTGAAATTGATGGCTCACGCCCCCTCAGCGCGACCACAAATGCCACGCTCGTGAGCGGTGGCGCGTTACAGGCAAAGCTCAAATTCGACCCAAAGCGCAACGATGGCGAAGCAGAATTCTCCTTCGAAAAAGTCACGCTCGCCGCGCTTTCGCCCTACCTGAATCGCAACACCAAATTGAAGCTCAGCAAGGGGGAAGCAGCCGTCGCGGGCCGCGCCAAATTCTCAGGCGCGACCAACGCAGAGGAAGCATTGCGCTTCGAAGGAAATATGGCGGTACGTGAACTTGAACTGATCGACGAGACGACACAGGCGCCATTCGCGCAGTGGGCCGAATTGTCGAGCAATGATTTGAAGGTCTCGATGGGCAAAAACGGGCTCGATATCGAGCTCGTCGACCTGTTGCTTGATCAGCTGCGCGGCAAACTGATCATCGCCGAAAACAGCACGGTCAACCTCACCCAGATTGGCAAGACAGACGCCTCCGGCACGCCTGTTCAGTCCGTCAAGCCAGCGCAGGCCGCGCCTGCACCGACGGACGGTGAAAAGGCGGTACGCGTGAAGGTGGATCGCTTGCAGGTGACCGGCGGCGACGTGGAGTTTGCGGATCTCTCGCTGCGCCCGCAATTCGGCACCCGAATCTCCGATCTCTCAGGGTTGATCGTGGGCCTGTCGACCGAGCCGTCATCACGCGCCGAAGTGTCGCTGGAGGGCAAGGTTGACGAGTTCGGGCTGGCACGCGTGTCCGGCAATCTGTCGCCGCTCGGCGCGACCGAATACACCGACATCAAAGCAATTTTCCGCAACGTGGAGATGAAAAATCTCACCCCGTATTCGGGGAAATTCGCCGGTCGCAGGATTGAATCCGGCAAGCTCTCGCTTGATCTCGAATACAAAATTGACCGGCGAAAACTGAGGGGCGAAAACAAGGTTGTTGTCGACAATCTGGTGCTCGGCGAGCGCATCGAAAGCAAGGACGCGACGAATTTGCCGCTTGATCTCGCCATCGCTTTGTTGCGTGATCGCAATGGGGTGATTGAACTGGGGATGCCGGTGCAAGGTTCGCTCGACGACCCGCAATTCAATTTCGGAGGACTCGTGTGGAAAGTGTTCGTGAACGTCCTCACCAAGATCGTCACCGCGCCGTTTCGTGCACTTGGCGCGCTGCTCGGTGGCAGTGGTGAAGAATTTGAGGCCGTGAATTTCGAGCCCGGCGAAGCGCGCCTATTGCCACCCGAGCGCGAGAAGCTGGCAAAACTTGCCAAAGCGCTGGAGCAACGGCCACAACTGAAGCTCGCCGTCGAGGGTCGCTTCGATAGAGAACAAGATCGCGAAGCGCTGGCCGACAATATCGTGAAGCTGGAAGTCAGCAGGCGCGCGGGCATGAAACCGCCGGGCGCGAATGAGCCGCTGATCATTTCGTTCACCGACGCCAAGGTGCAGGCCGCACTTGACGAGCTTGCGACCGCTGCAGGAGACGACGCTGCGAAACTTCGTACGCAGTTTTTGCCACCCGCCAGCAACGCCGTCTTTGGCGCGATTCAGAAGGCCCGCGAGCGCCTGACCGAAAAGGGCCGCACTGAAGCCGCCGATGCGCGCGGCAAGTATTACCCGGAACTGTTCAAGCTCTTGCGCGCGAAACAGGCGGTGCCCGACACCGCGTACGCCACGCTTGCTGCCTTCCGCGCCGAGGCAATCAAAACCACACTTACCGCTGTCAACAAGTTCGACGCAACCCGCGTTAGCGTCGCTGCACCGCAACCGGTGAAAGTCAGCACGCCGGATCAGGTCGCCACAACGTTGGCGTTGTCTGTGAAATAGTTGTTCTCAAGGAGCGCCTCATGCCCACATCAACCAGTAACGCCCTCCCTGTCCGCATTCCCGCCGGCCAGCAACCGCTGAAATCGCAGGCCAAATGGAAGCGCGTCGTTATCGCTTTGCTCGCGTTTACTTACATCATCTCGCCGCTCGACCTGATCCCTGACGTCATCCCCGTGATCGGTTGGCTCGATGATCTTGGCGTGCTCGCTTGGGCAGCGCGTCAGGTTTTCTTCAAGAAGGATGTTTGAGGAGAATCGTTTCGCCCGAAGAAGCCGGCTGCTTCAACCACAAGTTGACGTAACGGTTGACGGCGGCGCATCTGCGCTCGAGGCGGACTACGCGCGCGCCAAGTCGCGCACAGGTCACCGAATCAAAGGTTCCGCCCAACACCGCTAGAGGCAAAGTGCCGATCAATGTCATATTGTAAGTCCATACAGCGAGAAATCCAGTCATCAGCTTTTTGTTGCAATGACAGCAGCATCGGGGCTAATACGCGTTTTCGCCATAAGTCAACAAAGTCGCTTTTAAGCTATTAGCCCAAGACAGGCGGCGCATTCACGAAAAAGCTGACAAAAAAATAATGCCTGAATTTAGTCAATTGATGCTGACCACTGCGCGCCTGAGACTGCGCCCATTGGTGGTATCCGACGCCGCTTCACTGTTCGCCATTTTTTCCGATGCCCGCGTGATGCGATATTGGAGCAGCACGCCCTGGGTGTCCATTGACAACGCGCACGAAATCATCGCCAAAGGTGCCACTCAAATGGCAGCGGGCGAGCATTTGCGCCTTGGCGTGGAAACGGTGAATGACGGTCGCCTGATTGGCCACTGCTCGCTGTTTAGCTTCAACGCCCAGTGTCAGCGCTGCGACATCGGCTACGGCATGGTGTTCGACGCGTGGGGTAATGGCTACATGCATGAAGCACTAACTGCACTGCTCAACTACGGATTTAGCGAACTTTCACTCAATCGCGTCGAAGCCGACGTCGATCCGCGCAACGTCGCCTCCGCGAAAACGCTGGAGCGACTGGGGTTTCAGAACGAAGGCTTCCTGCGCGAGCGCCGGGTGGTGGATGGTGAGGTGTCCGATTCGGGGATTTATGGCTTGCTGCGACGCGATTGGCTCGCCCGAACGCCACGGTCTTTGTAGGCAATAAAAAACGCGCCCGAAGGCGCGTTGTTCAATTCAACCCCGAAGGGCCAAATCGTGCGGCTGATTACTGAGCTGCACCTTCAGTCACGTCGCGGTTGATGCGGCTGGCGATCCAGTTTTTGTCAAATGCGCGAACTTCGGCACGAACTTCAGCGCGTGGGCGCGCATCTGCTTTCGACGTGGTTGGCACCGCAGCGGTGTCGTTGTAGCGGTCGGTCGCGGCCAGAGTGACCGTGCGCGCTGGTGCGGCTTGCACGGCAGGCGCCGTGATTTGCACGCTTGGGTTGCCAGCAGCAGCGGTGTACTCAGCGGCAAAAACAGAGCCAGTAGAAGCAGCGATAAGCGCAGCGATCAAAACAGATTTCGTATTCATGATGATTTCCTTGAGGAGGTGGTGTCTTTATTTGGCCAATCGCTTTATTGCGATCGGTCTCGCGCGGCAACGGGGGCCTGTTTACAACGTTCTTCGTTTGTTTCCAAACCAGTGAGCTTTGTAAACAGGCTCTTGTTGTCGCGTCGATGGGATGAATGTTAGGTATTGCGAATAAAAGAATAAACTAGACAAAAGCGAATTGTTTGTTGCCAAATTAGCAATAAACAAAGACTTGAAAAATTGACGTTTGTCTTGGACGAACTTAGTGAGGGACACAAATGGATCAACTCCGCGCCATGCGCGTTTACGCCCGTGTTGTCGAAGAAGGCAGCTTTACCAAGGCAGCTGACGAGCTAAATCTGGCACCCGCCGTAGTCACGCGGCTGGTGGCCGAGCTTGAGCAGCATCTCGGTGTCCGGCTCCTGAACCGCACCACGCGAAGCCTCGCGCTGACGCAGGCGGGCGAGCGCTACCTTGAGCGAGCCACGCGAATTTTGGCCGATGTCGAAGATGCCGAGACGGTGGCGAATCTGGAGACGGCCGAGCCGCGAGGCGTCGTGCGCGTGCTCGCATCGCCTGCGATTTCCGTGCATCAGCTTGCCAAACACCTGCCGCGACTGCGCACACAGTATCCCAAGCTCACCATTGAGCTATCGGTGCAGAACAACGTGGAGACCGTCGACGACACCCACGACATTTCGATCCTCACGCTCAAGGAGCCGTTGTCCACCGGCAATTTTGTCGCGCGGCTACTGGCGCAATCCGAGATGATCACCTGCGCCACACCCGCTTACCTCAACCGCCGTGGCCGCCCGACCGAGCCCGATGAACTCGATGGGCACGAATGGCTGCTACCGTTTTCGCCCGGCGGCAACAAGGAAACCACGTTCAAATTTTGTCCGCTCCGCGCCGCCTCGCTTGGCATCAAGCCAAAAAAGTCAGTCACCTGCGATCAGCCGCCGATGGCGTTGTCCACGCCACATTGGGACACGCTGTTTCACGCTGCACTCGCCGACATGGGCATCACCGCACTGCCCTCGTTTGTTGCGGAGGACGCGCTGCGCAGCGGTCGCATGGAGCGTGTGCTGCCCGAGTGGCACATGATGACGATGTCGATCTACGCCGCGATGCCGACACGCATGCACATCCCGGCGCGTACCCGCGTGTTCATCGACTTTCTTACCGAGACATTTGGCGGAGCCGCGCGCGATCCGTGGCTGCGCTCGATTGAAGAAGCCGCTCGTGCCGCAAATGACGTTTCCATTAGCGCGAGCGCCGCAAAAGCGGCTTAGTCGATCACAACACTTTTTGGTGTCCAGCCCCAATGGCTGTCACTTAAGCGCCGATTTCTCGACTTTGTAGGCGCGACCCCGGTCGCGCTCCACGTGGGACAAGCGCGACCGGGATCGCGCCTACCGTTAAGTGAGCGGTATTGCGTCTAGCCCAAGTAAAGCGGCTCGTTCCGCGAAAATAGAATCCTGAAATCACACGCCAGAGAAGTTGCCGTGGAAACCAAGCGGCAGCCAGTACGGCAGCCATGCGCGCGCCATCGGCCCGTTGCCGATGTGGGTGGCGTCGAATACGTTCACGCAAGTGCGCTGCGTTTTCGCATCAAACGCGGTGCCGACGATCCAGCCATCGAGCTCCCTTGTGCTGCCCGGGCGCGCCACGACGACGTGTTCTTCCACGGTGAAATCATCGCCATAGTCGAACCGCGAGGTCTTGCCGCTCTTCACATCGCGCACCTGCAGGCCGTGAAAACCGAAGCTCTTAAGCCCCGGACGCCAGGACGCAGGCGTCAGCACGAAGCGCGCGTCGCTGCCAATAAAGCGCGGGTCAAGCCGTGGAAACTCCTCAGACACGTCATCAAACGAAGTCGTGGTTGCCACACCGGTGGATAAATTGAGGGTCGCCGTGCGCATGCGCGACGAATCAGCGGGCACCTCTGCGCCGCGCATGACGGCGACCGCTGCACCCGACAGAAAATTGCCTGCATCACCACCACGATGGCCGACATAGTTGAGCACGATTTCGGTGCCGGACGGCCCCACCCGCTCAAACGCATTGCCCACATGAAATACCATCTCATGCGGCAACTCAAATATCCGGCCCTTCGAGGCATCATCCTTCGGTGCCACCCAAATGCGAAGCGGCTCGGAGGTGTGTGTGCGCATCACTTCCGCGCCCGTTTTGCCCTGCGCCATCAGATCAAAGTGAATCGTCACCGGCGGAATCGGCACCACCAGATAGCGCTCGGTGATTGCCATATCGTGGCTCATACCGCCGGCCTTGGTGCGATCAATCGGTAGCTTCGCAGTTTGAGTTTTCACCCGCTTGCCGCTGGCGTCGATTTGATAAACAAACAACGTATTTCCGCCGTTGCCAAAATTCCACAAATTGCCCTGCGGATCCAGTTTCGGATGCGCTGAAAACGGCATCTGCGCCCAGCCCTCTTGCCACGTCACGGGGCCGCGCGTTTCCAGCGTCGTGACATCAAGCGCATACGCGCTGCCGCCCTCCCACAGGGCCAGCACGCGGCCCCCGTGCTCGATCACATTGGTGTTCGCAGTGTTCATGGCGTCGGGTCCGCTGACCCGCGTTTGCGGCGCAATACTGGTGCCAAACGCAGGCACTAAAAAACGACCGGCCTCGCTCTCCGATTTGAACTTTTCCGTGCGCACCAGGCGGCCGCGATGGCTCACCTTGCCGCCGTCAAACGTGAACTGCTGCACCATGCCGTCGCCGTCAAACCAGTGCTGATAGCGCTCGTTGCCACGCTCAAAGTTGGCCGGACCATTACGATAAAAGCGTCCACGCAGGGCGGCGGGCAACGTACCCTCAATGTTGAGCTCTTCGCACGCAAGGTCGCTCGCCATGCCGCGATACGGGGTCAAATGGGGGTTCTTCGCCACGGCGGCAGCGAACTCCGACTTGAAAATCGTCGGCGTATTGGCAAACAGCGCACCGGATAGCAGCGCGCTGCCACCACCCAATATGAAATCACGACGTTTCATGGTGCGCTCCTAGAACTTGATGAGGATGGGGCTCGCCGTCGAGAGCGCCACTTTGGTGTCGTTCCACGTTGGCGGGCCAAACATCGCCGGTTTGCCCGACGCCCCGTACGGCTCGGTGGGAATACCCATCGGATTCGCGTCCATCTTGTTGTTGCCGTTCAAATCCTGAAAAGCGGTGATCGCGACTTCAGCCGCGTTCACGTTGCAAAGCGGAATACGCATCGCGTCGCCGTCCACCTTGACCATGAGCGACCAGACCGGCGCTTTCAGGAAGCTCTCCGCGCTGTTGTACGCCGCCACCATCAATCGGCCCTCACCGCTTTTCAGGCCAACAAGCTCCATCGTGGGACACTCGACGGGCTTGACGGATTGAGCGCTGGCGGCCAGCGCGAAGATGGCTGTGCCGATCGCGGTAAGGTGGCGAAGATCGTGTTTCATGAGGAATCCAATTGGGTTCAAGAGTGATGACGGATGAATTGTTCTCCGTACTGTTCTTGCCGTCATCGGTGCTGCGACGGGCTGGTGATTCTGGGCGTGAACGGCACGAAGCGTTCGCGATTGCCAGGCGGGGATGGATCTCGCCCATCGCTTCAGTACGATTTTTTGCCAGAGCAGCGTAACGCGTACCCGGAAGCGCCACCCGAAAGGGGTCGCAGCGGTGCCACGCGTCGTAATCGTTACGACAGACGGGGCGCTCTACGAATTCTCGGCGCGCAAAATTTCGTAATACGGCGTGAAGTCCGGTGCCGTATCGTCGCGCAACTGTTGCAGCGAATCGAGCACGAAATACGTCGTCTGCACATCGTCAATCAGGAAAGCCGTGCGCATCGACGTCATCACGTCAAACGGCAAGCGCGCCGGGATGTCGCTCTCCAGCGCATAGATCAATTCCTTCGGTGACGAAAGAACACCCGCACCATACGCCAGAATTTTTCCGTGTTCGCGAATCAGGCCGAACTCAATCGTGTACCAGTACAACCGCGCCAGCCAATCGAGTCCGCCCAGCCGTTTGGCCTTGAGGGCGCCATGCCCATACGCCTCCAGATGGTCGGCGTAAATCGGCGTAAACAGCATCGGCACATGACCGAAAAAATCGTGAAAGATGTCGGGCTCGACGATGTAGTCGAATTCACTCTCTTCGCGCAACCACACCGTCACCGGAAAGCGGCGATTAGCCAGATGGGTAAAGAAGACATCGTCCGGCAACAAGCCCGGCACCGCGACTAGCTGCCAGTTCGTAGCGGCCTTGAGTGCCACGTTCACGTCAGCAAAATTCGGAATTCCGTGGCGCATATCGAGCGCGGGGTTGCCGAGCACGGCGTTCAGAAATTCGTCACAAGCACGACCAGGGATCAGCGCTAGCTGCCGCTCAACCAGTCGCAGCCAGCGCGCCTGTTCGGCATCCGTGTAATCACTCATGAGCTGCTGCACAGTGAAGTCTGCCGCCATTGCCGCGTAGTTGCCACGCAGCCCAGTGTTGGGGTCGCCGGTCTTGCCAGAAATATCGAAGGTGGCGGGTGGGGTAGCTGCAGAGTCCATGCCGCTATTTTGCACGGCGCATCCGCAAGAAAATTGCCAAGTTGGTTCGGCGACGTGCAAGCTGCTCGCCCACCGAATGTCGTTCGCAGCAGTCGCTAACCCTCCGCGCCCCCTACCCGGCCTGGCGAGGGTTTACCTAGTCCTGGCGGAAGATTATCCCGCTGCGGCTTCGGCATGGGCTGCGGACGCCCTGGCGCAACAACGCCCGGCGGCATTTGCTGAGGTGGCCGCTGAATCTGCATCGGTGGTCTTGGCGGCCGCAGCGTCACAAAGGGTGGGCTTGGACGGGGCGGTTGAATCTGGATCGGCGGACGCGGACGAACAATCTGCGGACGCGGCCGCTGTATCGGTGGCTGATAACTGGGGCGGAAGTTATCCCATTGATTCTGGTTCCGATACCACGACCGATCACGGTAGTTGTCGTTCCAGTAGCTGCCGAGGATGAAACTGAGGATCGGCAAGGCGAGCGTTTGCCCATTGCCATAAATCGTCATCGGCTGTCCCTGATAGGTGTACTGCAAATTCTTCGCATACACCCAGCCGCGACTCGCGCCCGCCGTGACGTCGCACCAGCGGTAATCGTTCAGGCAGCCATTGACATACACGACGGAGCCGCCCGGCACCCAGGCAACGAGTGGATAGCCGCGATCAGGCCCGGCGCGCACGTTGACGTCCTTGACCGTAACGGCTTCCTGAGCGACCGCGATCGACGTCAACATCAGGGCAGACACAGTGACCACAGGAATTGTGTAGAAACGTGAAAACTTCATGAGTGACAGCGCTTTCCTGAGGAGAAAAAATCACTGTAGCAACAAAACGTTCATCAGAACAAGACCTGCGTCAACAAAAACGTGATCACGCGATTTTCTGACCGCCCGGCAAGGCGGTATCCTGCAAGTGCTACCCCAACCGATCCAGCCGCCGCATCTGATACGCCAGCGCCGCGCGACAACCGATCACAATTGCGGCCACCGTGATGAAGGAGCCGAGCGCAAGCGTTGACATGCCGGACAGGCCCTGACCCACCGTGCAGCCCAGCGCCGTGACGCCACCGAATCCCATCAGCGCCGCGCCAATTAAATGATTGGACAGATCCTCGACTGAGGCGAAACCTTCCCAGCGAAAGCTCTTCGTCAATAACGCCATCGCCGCAGCGCCGACGATCACACCGATCACGCTGGCCACGCCAAAGGTGATGAACTTGCTCTTGTCGCTCCAGAAGCCCAAAAGCTCCAAAAGATACGCAGGCGGCGCCGTAAAAGTCAGCGATTCCGGGCGACCCGAATTGGTCGACACCCACGCCGCTTCCAGCGATTCGGGATGTTCCGCGATGAAGCCGACGTGCCCCGTCGCGTACCACGCGGCGATCACAGTGAGGCCCACGACAACACCGCCAATCCAGTTCCACTTGTCCGCGCGAAACTCGCGACCGATGAAGGCGAACACGATGAACGCAAGGCCGAACAATGCAGCCATGATCCCCGCAGCAGCGCCCGTCAGGCCGAACAGCGATGGCAAATCTTGCCCGCTCGTAAACGTCACCGCCACCGTGTCCACCGTCGCCACGCGAAACACGCCCAAAATGCCGCGCAACGTAAACCACGCAAACACCGCCATCACCAGCAAAGTCACCAGCGCGCGCAGGCTGCCCGCGCCCGCGCGAATCAGCGTCTTGCTGCCGCAACCGGACGCTAGCGTCATGCCAAAACCAAACGCCAGCCCGCCAATAATGTGCGACAGCCAGATCAATTTCGGCGCGACGTAAAACGATTTCGCGATGTCAACCGTGCCC
>JBBRVM010000079.1:0-10478 GCA_038246865.1 Burkholderiales bacterium | reverse complement strand
TATCCCCAGGACTGCTATCGAGCACAAAGAAAATGATCAAAACGATGGCACCGATCAGCGGAACAAACGCGATCAGCAGCCACCAGCCGCTGCGGTCAGTGTCGTGCAGCCGTCGCACGCCTACCGCGACGGCCGGGATCAATAGGGCTAGAGTGAAGAGCGCGCCGATAATGCCGCCAGTGCCGAGCACATAGTCCGCGACACTCAGCACGATCCCGATGATGAAATTGAACAAAAAGAACATCCAGTATTCAGTTCGTCGCGCACGCCCGCCGAAATCGGCGTACTTTTTCAATGTTTGCAGGTATCCGTCCATCTTGACTCCATTTCTTCCATCGCTAAATTAAGTGGTGCTTCATGCGAAAACGCTCGCCATAGCCGCAAGGACGTAATCGGGCGCTCCGTTGTGCCTCACGGCCAGCGTCGGCACCGCTTGATGCCATTGCCCTCTGCGAGGTAGGCCAAGATCAGGCGGCGACCGGCTCCAGCACATGAATGACGCGACCAGCGACCATGTCTTTGACCGATGCGCCGTACGCTTTCATGTGCGGGGAGACGGCGTGAACTTGCAGGGCGGCGAGGCTCGTCCATTTCTCCACGACGACGAAGGTGTCCGGCCCGACGCTGTTGCGTGAGGGAGGAATATCCTTCGCGTCCACCGTCGCCCCGTATTCGATGCAACCGTCCTCAGCGAGTACCGCGGGTACGTTGGCGTTGAAGGCGGCGAGCACTTTGACGCGCTGGCCGGGCTGCGCGGTAATGAGGGCGATGACGTGGATCATGAGGTTCCTGTGAGTTGAGTGATGTGCCAGGCTGGCGCTAAACTCAGATTGTGTCACCCCGAACCGAATCCAGGCGCGTCAGAATCGTTATGGCTTTTTGCGGAAACGACGTTTACACCGGGGCTCACTCAAATATTTGGCATAAATCGACTTTTAATTAAACTGCCATTTTTCCCTATGCGATAAGACTTTCAGCATAAAGCTGATGGCAATAGGCGGACCGCGTGAGACTGATGGAAGCTGCCGCGCCGTGAAACAATGTCGACATGCATGCTGAAATTCTTATCCCGAATCACGTCCCCATCGCCTACAGCACGCGTGGTGGATACGTCGAAAATGTTTTTTACGGCTCTATCGCGGCGGTTGATCGCTCGGGCGCGCTGATCGCCAGCGTCGGCGACGTTGACGCCCCGATATTCACGCGATCCGCACTGAAACCGTTGCAGGCCTTGCCTTTGCTGGTGAATCCGCGTTTCTCCGAGTACGGTTTGACGCCGCAAGAAATCGCGCTTTTGTGTTCCAGCCACAACGGCGAGCCGATTCACGCCGAGACCGCCGGGCGTCTGCTCGCCAAAGTCGGCCTGACCGACGCAGCGCTGCAATGCGGTAACCACGTTCCCTACTGGTACAAAACCAATGACGTCGCGCCCGAGCCCGGTAAACGCTGGAGTTCGCTATTTCACAATTGCTCGGGCAAGCATTCGGGCATGTTGTTGCAGGCCAAATTGCTCTCGGCGGCGACCGAAACTTACCTTGAGCCCGAAAATCCGGTGCAACTGGCGATCCGCGATGCGGTGGCCTACGCCTGTGGCGAACCGGATCCCAGGGCGATGGTGTGGGGCACCGACGGCTGTAGCGCCCCCAATTTCGCGGTGTCGCTGACCTCGCTGGCCCGTGCATTCGCTTGGCTCGCTCGCCCGGAAGATGACGCTCGCTACGGCAGTGCGCCGCGCCAGCTGTTTGAGGCAATGGCTGCGCACCCGGAGATGGTTTCGGGCGAAGGCCGCAACGACTTGGCCCTGACGAAGGCCGGTCGAGGCGACTGGGCGAATAAAGTGGGCGCCGACGGCGTGCAGACTTTGGCCAGCCGCTCACGCGGCGTCGGCATCGCCGCGAAGGTCAGCGACGGCAACCCGAAAGCGCTGATGCTGGCGTTTTGCAGCGTGCTCGAACAGCTTGGCATGCTGGACGACGCGGCTCGTGGCGAGTTGAAGGCATGGATGGACGTGCCGATTAAATCGGTGCGCGGCATTGAAGTCGGGCGCTTTGAGCCTTATGTTCAGCTTAACCGCCAATGAACTTTTGGCCCGGACTGACAGTCTGTGATTGAGACCGAATGCGTGATTAAGACCTTGCAGCCACGGCGAACAGAAAAACAAAGGGATGAACGCTGATGAGCGACCGCGCGGTCGACCAGGAACTCGTCGAACGGGTACAAGCCGGAGACAAGCGGGCATTTGATCTGCTCGTCCTCAAATACCAGCGCAAAGTACAGCGCCTGGTCTCCCGGTTCGTGCGCGACTCTGGCGAAGTTGACGATGTAGTGCAGGAGGCTTTTATCAAAGCTTATCGGGCGCTACCGACCTTTCGCGGCGATGCCGCGTTCTACACATGGATTTACCGGATCGCGATCAACTGCGCCAAAAATTATCTGGCCAGCCCGGCTCGACGTATCGTGCCGAACAGCGATCTGATGTCCGATGATGACGATACGGAATCTTTTGAACGCAACGACGGTCTACACGACGTTGCTACCCCGGACGCCGAATACGCCAGCAAGCAGATCGCGGAAGCGGTGAATCGGGCGATGGCGGCGCTGCCAGACGATTTGCGGACAGCAGTGACACTACGTGAAATAGAGGGCTTAAGTTACGAAGAGATCGCAGAGGCGATGGATTGTCCGATCGGAACGGTGCGCAGTCGCATCTTCCGGGCTCGAGAAGCAATCGCGACCGAACTGCGACCGATGCTTGGAACACGGGAAGACAGGAGATGGTAAACATGGACACCCAAATGAACACTTCAGCTTTTGCGTCTGATGAGCCGGATGCAGCGATGCGAGAGCAAATCTCGCGCTGGCTTGACGGCGACATTGCTGCACACGAAGTCGATCTTGCGATGAAGGTTTTGTCGCAGCAAGAGGGCCGCTATTGCTGGGCCGAGATGCACTTCGTCGGCGACTGTATTCGCGGGCTGGAAAATACCCCCGTCGGTTGCGCGGATCGCATTCGCACGGCGCTCGCCTTCGAGCCCGCCATCATTGCGCCGGCGGGCAAGCGGCTCCGTGAACAAAAAGCGATCAAGGAGCGAAGCCTTTTCAGCGCCATGACTCATATGAGCCGTGGTGGGCGTGCCTGGGCTACGGCTGCGGCTGTCGCTGCGGTGGGTTTCGTTGGCACCGTTGTCTACAAGGATCAGACCGTTGCACCTCAGATTGCGAGCGTGCCCGCCGTCGGCGCTGCCGCTTTGGCGTCCAACGTACCGCCAGCTAGACCCAATGCCGAGTTCAACACCTATTTGCAGGCGCATCAGGAGAGTGCGGACTTCTCGAGCCTGTCGCCCATGCGTCAGTATCTGCGTCCTGCCGTGATCGTTCAGGCGCAATAAGCCCCGCGACTCCTGTAAGCACAACAAGCGAAGTAGAAAGACAATCTCGTGGCATTGACGTATACGGTTAACAGGCTCTCGCAAGCTGGCCAGCACAGCCTGCGCGCGCTGCGCTCGGCGCGCCGCTGGAAGCGATTGCCGATCCTCGCGGCGGCGCTCACCAGCGCGCCGGTAGCGCCGGTCGTTCTGGCGCAATGGCCGGGTTCGGTCAGCGGCAACACGCCCAATTCAGCGGCCGCATCGCAAGCCGTGCCGAGCGTGGGCCAGATTTTGCAACAGGCCGCGAACGCAGCGGCGACACTCAATTACAGCGGCACCATCACCTATAAACGTCGTGGCGCTGAAGAAACCTCCCGTATCGTTCACCTGTTCGAAAACGGCGTAGAAATGGAGCGCGTGACCACGCTCGATGGCCCGCCGTTTGAGGTGGTTCGCGTTAACGACGAGCTAACCTGTTATATCCCCGAATCCCGCTTGATGCGCATCGAACCGCGTACCGGACGTCAGGGCTTCCCGTCGCTGTTGCCACGGCAGATGACCACGCTCTCACAGCATTTCACGGTGAAGCGTCTTGAGATTGAGCGGGTTGCCGGGCTTGATGCACAAGTCTGGGAATTTGCTCCGAACGACGAATTCCGCTTTTGGCACAAGCTCTGGACCGAGCTTAAGACCGGGCTCTGGCTGCGCGGGCGCGTGCTTGATGAAAATCGCAACGTCATTGAAGAAATTACCTTTAGCGACATCAAAATCGGCGGCAAGATTGATCGTGAACAGGTCAAATCAACGCTCGCCAACAGTATTGCAAATTGGCGCGTCGACCGCAGATTGTCTGTCAGTGCGCTGAAAACGGAAACCGGCTGGCACGCCAAAGGATTGCCGGTGGGGTTCGTGAAAATCAGCGAGAGCTTTATGCGCGCTTTGCCCGGTCGCACCGAGCCCGTTTCGCAACTGGTTTTTTCCGATGGTTTGACATCGGTGTCGGTGTACGCCGCGCCGCTGCCGCCGGGTGAACCACCGGCGCTCGGTGCTACCGTGCAGGGCAGCCATCAGGTGTTTTCGCGCCAGTCCAATGATCAGCTGGTGACGGCCTTCGGCGATGCGCGACCAGCGACGGTCAAAGCGATTGCCAATTCGTTGGTTCGCAAGTAAGTTCACAAGTCATTGAATCGTAGTTTGTCATTCATACGCGACAAGTTTTCAGGAGAAAAAACCGTGAAGAAATCAGTTATTGCATCTCTGCTCGCCGTCGGCGCTTTAGGCGTCACAGTGGCAGCATTCACGACGCCGCACGTGCCCGCGTTGGCGCAGGCACAGGCACAAGCCCAACCGGCCGCATCCGTTTCGCCGCAAGGCCTTCCGGATTTCGTTACGCTGTATGAAAACAACAGCCCGTCGGTGGTCTCGATTTCCGTGAGCTCTACAATCGGCAAAAAGTCGGCTAAACCGGGTGCCGATGGCGCAGCGCCCGACAAAGAAGACATGGAAGAGTTCTTCCGCCGCTATTTTGGTCAGGGTGGCCAGGGCGGTCAAGGTGGACGCTCACCACGTGAGCTACGACGTCAGGGTGGCGGCTCCGGCTTCATCATCTCGGCCGACGGACTAATTGTCACCAACAGCCACGTTGTTGAAGATGCGGACGAAGTGCTGGTCAAATTGATCGACAAACGGGAATTCAAGGCGAAAGTCATTGGTTCTGACAAGCGCTCCGACGTCGCAGTGATCAAGATTGAAGCGAGTGGATTGCCTGCGGTCAAAGTCGGCAATCCGGACCGTTTGCGGATCGGTGAATGGGTTGCCGCCATTGGTCAACCTCTGGGCTTTGAAAGCACGCTGACGACGGGCGTGGTGAGCGCCAAATCGCGCGCCAGTCGCGGCGCGGATACTACGGGCGATCTCGTGCCGTTCATTCAGCACGACGCAGCGGTGAATCCCGGCAACTCCGGTGGGCCACTGTTCAATACTCGCGGCGAAGTGGTTGCGATTAACTCGATGATCGCGACCGTCAGCGGCGGCTTTCAGGGCATCTCGTTTGCGATTCCGATTGATCTCGCGATGGATGTTGTTGGTCAACTGCGTGCCGGTGGTTCGGTCAAGCGTGGCATGCTGGGCGTCAATATTGGCGCGGTCAGCCGTGATCTCGCAGACGCTTTCGGATTGCCTAGAGCACAAGGTGCGCTGGTCTCCGGCGTAAACAAGGGCAGCGCAGCCGAAAAGGCGGGCGTCAGAGAAGGCGACGTCGTTCTCAAGTTCAACGACCGCGTGGTTGATGATTCACGCGATTTGCCGCGCTACGTCACCTCAGCGCGCCCCGGAACGCCGTCGAAGATTCAAGTGTGGCGTGACGGCAAGACAGTCGATCTTATGGTGACGCTGGACGAGTACAAGGAGCAGACGCAGTTGGCATCGCTCGATAAAGCGACGCCAAAGGCTGCGGCAGTAGCGACTCCTGACACCAAAGAAGACCGCCTCGGCTTGTCGTTCCGTGCCCCTAACGAAAAAGAGCGCGGCGCGGCCAAGGTAGCTTCGGGCGGTGCGGTGGTCTCGGATGTGTCCGAGAAGTCATCCGTTCGTGCTCTGACTGAGGGCGACATCATTATCGGCGTTACGCGCAAAGGTAAGTCCACTGCCGTCAGCAGCCCGTCGCAACTCGCCGAGCTGATTAAAGACTCGGAGAAGGGCTCCACGCTCGCTTTCCGCGTCAAACGCGCAATAGATCGCGCTGGCGCTGAATACAACGAATTCTTCGCTCCAGAGAAACTGCCGGAATAGCCCTTACCGAAACACGCAAAGCCGCTAAAATCAGCGGTTAGCCACGAAAAGGCCACGGGATGAGCGACCAGCTTTAACCCGGTGGCCTTTTCCTTTTTCACTATGCAGAACATACGTAACTTTTCCATCATTGCGCACATCGATCACGGCAAATCCACGCTGGCAGATCGGTTTATCCATCGTTGCGGAGGGTTATCGGATCGTGAAATGAGCGAGCAGGTGCTCGACTCGATGGATCTGGAAAAAGAGCGCGGCATCACGATCAAGGCGCAGACCGCTGCGCTGACCTACACGGCTAAAGACGGCATCGTCTACAACCTGAACCTGATCGACACGCCGGGCCACGTCGACTTCTCGTACGAAGTCTCACGCTCATTGTCAGCATGTGAAGGTGCGTTGCTGGTTGTTGACGCATCGCAAGGCGTTGAGGCGCAAACCGTCGCCAACTGCTACACCGCGATTGAGCTGGGCGTTGAAGTGGTGCCTGTGCTTAACAAGATTGATCTGCCGAGCGCCGACCCCGAGCGCGTCAAGGACGAGATCATGGATGTCGTCGGCGTTGACGCGTCCGACGCCGTATTGTGTTCCGCCAAGACCGGTATCGGTATCGACGATATTCTAGAAAAGCTAATCGCCAAAGTGCCGCCACCGACTGGTGATGTTGATGCACCGCTAAAAGCGCTGATTATCGATAGCTGGTTTGACAACTATGTGGGCGTTGTCATGCTGGTTCGCGTGTTTGACGGTACGTTGAAACCGAAAGAAAAGATCAATTTCATGGCGACAGGCCGCAACCACTTGTGTGAGCAAGTCGGTGTGTTTGCGCCGCGCTCCACACAGCGTGATTCGCTGTCGGCCGGGCAGGTCGGCTTTGTCATCGCAGGTATCAAAGAGCTTGACTCTGCCAAGGTCGGCGACACTATCACTCACACGCAGAAACCTGCGGCTGAGGCGCTGCCAGGCTTCAAGGAAGTCAAGCCGCAAGTGTTCGCGGGTCTCTATCCGGTCGAGTCGAACCAGTATGAATCGCTGCGTGATGCTCTGGTCAAATTAAAGCTCAATGACTCGTCGCTGCACTACGAGCCAGAGGTGTCGCAGGCGCTCGGCTTCGGCTTCCGCTGTGGCTTTCTGGGCCTGTTGCACATGGACGTGGTGCAGGAGCGCCTGGAGCGGGAATACGATCAGGATCTGATCACCACGGCGCCGACGGTGGTCTATCAAATCGTGCAGCGCGATGGCACGATTCTCAATATTGAAAACCCGGCGAAACTGCCGGACTTGTCACGCGTTGAAGAGATTCGTGAGCCGATTATCACGGCCACCATCCTGATGCCGCAAGAGTATGTCGGCGCGGTCATGGTGCTGTGCAACGAGAAGCGCGGCACACAGGTCAACATGCAGTATCTGGGTCGGCAAGTGATGCTGACCTACGACATGCCAATGGCTGAAGTGGTAATGGACTTTTTCGACAAATTGAAGAGCGTGTCGCGCGGCTACGCTTCGCTCGATTATGAGTTCAAAGAGTTCCGCGCGGCGGATGTCGTCAAGCTGGACATCCTGATCAACGGCGACAAAGTAGACGCGTTGTCGTCGATGGTGCACCGCGCCCAAAGTGCCTACCGTGGCCGTCAGGTTGCCGCGAAGATGCGTGAGTTAATTCCCCGCCAAATGTATGACGTGGCGATTCAGGCAGCCATTGGGGCCAACATCATTGCCCGCGAGAGCCTGAAGGCGATGCGCAAAGACGTGCTTGCCAAGTGTTATGGTGGCGATATTTCGCGCAAACGTAAACTGCTGGACAAACAAAAAGAAGGCAAGAAACGCATGAAATCGGTCGGTTCGGTCGAGATTCCACAGGAAGCGTTTTTGGCGATCTTGCAAACGGGAGACAAGTAGTTCGCACCCGCTGAATGCTGTCCGCACCGCATGGCGTTATTTTTGTCGCCTGACGCTGCAATAAATTTCAGCCAGTATTACCGTAGCGTTGTCATCCTGAACTTTGCGAAGGATCAGGTGACACACAACGAGATCGTCCACCACGTGCGTTGGACGATCACGCGATTCTTCGCATAGCTCGAAAATGACATTTTGATGAAATACATTCCCTCTCTCGCCCTAGCTGTTCTCGTGATCACCGCACTGCGAGGTGTTTTCACTGGCTCGCCAGTCAACTTCCCACTGCTGCTCTTGCTGGCGGTTGTGGTCTGCGGTATTGCCTGGGCAACTGACAAATTTTTTCTGGCGAAGAAGCGCGCGGCGGGCGAAGTCTTGCACTGGGGTATCGAAGTCCCTGCGTCAATCTTCACGGTATTGCTAGTGGTATTTCTGCTGCGGTCGTTTCTGGCCGAGCCGTTTCGTATCCCTTCCAGTTCGATGCGTCCGGGTCTGGTGACGGGGGACTTCATACTCGTCAACAAGTTCTCGTACGGCATTCGTCTGCCGGTGCTTGATCAAAAGGTGATTGATGTGAGCACGCCACAGCGAGGGGATGTCGCAGTATTCAAAGCGCCACACGAGCCTGAGAAGGACTACATCAAGCGAATCATTGGTGTGCCGGGCGACACGATCGTCTACAAGGACAAAAAGCTCACGCTCAACGGCGCTGCAGTGCCTCAAGTGGAAGACGGCACCTACAGCTACATGGAGTTTGGCCAGTTCCTGACCACGCTCAAATTCAAGGAAAAACTCGGTGATCGCGAGTATCTGATCGCCCAATTTCCGCAGTTCCCATCATTTATCGCGAACCAGAAGTATCCGGGCACGCCGGTGCCGACGTGTACCGATGACGGTAACGTGGTGACCTGTAAAGTGCCACAGGGACACTACTTCGCAATGGGTGACAACCGCGACAACAGCCTTGACGGGCGTTACTGGGGCTTCGTTCCCGACACCCATTTGCGTGGCAAAGCGTTCTTTATCTGGTTTAACTGGGAAGATGTGTCGTCGTTTGCTTTCAAGCGCGTATTTCGCGGCATACAATAAAAGTTGGCCAATACACCTCGCGGCGCGATATGAAACATCAACGTGGTCTTAGCCTCATCGGGTTCATTTTTCTTGCGGCAATCGTCGGTTTCGTCATGTTCACGTCATTTAGATGCGTGCCAGCATGGACCGAGTATTTTTCACTAAGAAAAGTATTGCAAGCGACTGCTAACGAATTCAGCGTGGATGCGCAGGGTCCGGCCATTCGCGCGTCTTTTGATCGCCGTGCTTACATTGACGATCTGCCCGTCAAAGGCACCGATGTTGACATTAGTAAAGACAACGGGAAAATCGGGCTATCCGTTGTTTATCAGCGCAAGGTTCCTGTTGCTGGCAACATGAGTCTGTTGTTCGACTTCTCAGCAGCCGCAATAGGAACACGATAGTGACGCGCACCAAGGCATCAGAATAACTTGAGCCTGGAAGCAGCCCTTGGTTACACGTTTCGCGAGCCCCGGCTGCTGCGTGAAGCATTGACACACCGCAGTTTCGGCACGCCGCATAACGAGCGACTCGAATTCATTGGTGACGGCGTCCTCAACTGTGCCATTGCACTTGCGCTTTACAACAAATTTCCTGAATTGCCCGAAGGCCAGTTGTCACGGATGCGGGCCAATCTGGTCAGCCAGCCTGCGCTGCATTCTTTGGCGCAACGCCTCGACATTCCGCATCATCTGCGCATCGGCGAGGGTGAAGAAAAAAGCGGCGGCCGCGAGCGTCCGTCGATGTTGGCTGACGCTCTGGAGGCTATTTTCGGAGCGATCCTGCTCGACTCTGGTTTTGATTCGGCGGACGCGACGATCAACAAACTTTATCTGAATCGTATCTCTCAAGTAAATCCGCGTGAAGGCGGTAAAGACGCCAAAACGCGCTTACAGGAATTCATGCAGTCCAAGCACTTTCCATTGCCGACCTACACCGTTGATCGGGTCGACGGCGAGGCGCACGCCCAAGTATTTACCGTGCGTTGCAGCGTGCCCCAGGTTGACCAAGAGGCAGTCGGCAAAGGCTCGTCGCGCCGCGCCGCTGAGCAGCAAGCTGCGAATGCGGTGCTCAACAAACTGGGCGTGACCGCATGAGCGAAAAGCCAATTAACGCAGATTTCCGCTGTGGCCAGATCGCCGTAGTGGGCAAGCCTAACGTGGGCAAGTCGACCTTGCTTAATCGACTGGTGGGTGAAAAAGTTTCCATTACTTCGCGCAAGGCACAGACCACACGTTTGCCATTACGCGGCATTCTGACAACGGATGCTGCACAGTTTGTGTTCGTTGACACGCCCGGCTTTCAGACCAAGCACGGCGGCGAGATGAACAAGCGCCTCAACGGGAGCGTTCGCCG
>JBBRVM010000078.1:0-10503 GCA_038246865.1 Burkholderiales bacterium | reverse complement strand
ATTTTCGGTTGAATGTGGCTAGTGCGGTGGCTTGGGTGGAAGGTGGGTTTCGGAGGCCGGGGTGAAATTGTCAACCAAATTCTGCGCGTGAGTGGCCGCAGCAATTGCGCTTGAAATGTCGGTCGCTTCAACTTGCTTTTGACCCTGAAGGTTTGTTTTCAGAGTTTGCATCGATAACTACCACGCTTTCTTTTTCGTGAAGCTTAAGATCACGCAACATTTTGTGAACCTTCTCGTATTCAGCATCCGAAAAGCACATGATGACTTTGATGGAACTTTTGGTGTCATTCGCCTGTTCGTATACCTTCACCTGATGCTCAAGATTGCGGCGCAATCCCGAATTACTGGCGAGCTTGAATTCGACGAGACTCTTGTCTCTGGCTCCCTTGGAAATCTTATAGTCCACAGGACCTCGGCCATTGTTTACTTCCGAATTAACGTCGAACGAACTCGCGTACCAAGTCAGGCGAAACATCGTGTGCAAATCCGCTTCACGTTTAATCGGCTTGCCTTTCAAATAGAACAACCGATACCCATCGCTACTCTCGATCACGCGCTTCAAAAAATGCACTCGTTTTAGCGACGCATCGTACGAATTTCCTTCTTCATAAAACTCAGTGCCAGCCAAGAGATTGCTTACGAGAGCGGTAACGTTTTCGACGAACTGCCGGTGCGTGTCTCGTACTTTTTCGCTACTAACTGCGTGCGCTTTTGGTGCGTCACGTTCCTTTCTGAGAATGTAAAAATCCAGAAGTTGATGGAATTTCGTGATGGTTGAAAGTGCAGCTTTCCGCTTTTCGTCCTCAGTAGATTTTTCTGTAATCCGCGCAAGAAAGTGAGAGTTAACTTGAGCTCGAAGCGAATCGTCAGAAAGAGAGGTGCGAAGTTGCGTGAACTGGTCAAGGAGATCTCCCTGATTGATCCATGCCTCGTCACGAGTAAGGATTTCTTTGGGAGTCAATATGACGTAGTGACCGCTTAAACCGGGGAGATACGGCAGTTCAAAAGTAGCGTCTTTCCAACGTTGAGTGCTGTAGTCAAAATGAACCTTGTCGACACGGAATCGGCGCCGCCGCCCGACCGCGATATGTGCTTGAGCGAAAGTCTGGGTGTACTCAAGCAAGAAGCCCTTAATCAAGTTGGTCGTAAAGTCGCTCAGATGGTCGCGACCGACGCCGCCATCCAGCAAACTGAGTTTCTCAAGATGACTACCGTCCGTGACGGTTTCACTACCAAAATCACGGAAGACCGACTTTAAGTTTCCGCACAGTGATTCAGCAAATTTTTTACCGAGGCCAGTTCCCGCATTTCCCGTCCGACTAAAGCCTAGCCAATTTTGCTTGACCTCTTTAAAGAGAAACCAGTGCGCGACGTTACCTTCATTCAACTCGTCGGCAACAGCACGATCACGCAAGAATTTTAGATACAAGATGATGTCATCATGCAACGCACGATACTTGGCCTCGTCGCTGTCGTACAAAAGAAACGGATCTATGAACAAAGGTAGATCGTTAATCACCGAAATATTGAAGGCACCGTATAGATCAACGACTTCCGGTGAAACGTCGAAGAAATCTGAAAAATAAATATTAGGTTTAGTTTCTAGCGCCACCAAACTACTCTCATTTCGTCGTGGTTATGCAGCTCATCAAATAGACTGAATCGCAATATTTCCGCTAAATATAGGCTTGTCCCAAGGACGACACCAACGCGTACTTTTCAGCAAGCTTACCGACCTATGCATTGCAGCGCGAGTACCTTTGGTGTCGTGGGTGTGTTTCTGTCGTACGTTGATTAAGTTCTGCCCTATTCGCGCAGCCTCACTCAAACAATTCCGAATGCGTCCCCGCTCGCTCGAAGAAAATCGTTTCTCCCTTGCCGCGAGCGACGATGCGATAAATCACAAGGAAATCGCCACCAATGTGGCACTCGCGATGGCTCGACCATTCGCCAGTTAGAGCGTGATCACGCCACTCTGGCGGAAGCGGCGCGTCATTCGCGATGAGCAGCAACATAACGGCCTTGAGTTGCGCCATGTCGTGGCGACCGAAGTGAGTTAGCCGTTCCCAGTCCCGGTGAAAATCGCGTGCGAGTTCGACGTCGCGGGGCAACGAGGCCCGTTTACTTGGGCGCTTTTGTTTGCTCAAGGTAGTCGAGCGCCTTTTTGCCGTTCGCAAAGCGGGCGGGCTTGCCCGATTCGATCATCGCGACCACTTCGGCCATCGCGGCGCGCGTCACTGCGTTGGGCACCTTGATGGCGAATGGGATTTGTTGCTCAGCTACGACGCGAGTGAGGAACACACGCACTGCGTCCGATACTGACAGCCCCATCGTGGCCAGCGTGGCGGCGGCCTCAGCCTTGACACGTTCATCTACTCGCACATGAACCATTGCGGTGGTCGCCATAATGTTTCTCTTTCGCTATCAGCACCAATTGCTTGAGATACATTGTATCTCAATTTTGAGTCATCTATCAATCTGTGTTCAAACAATACGGCTCGAATCGCGAGCCGTATTTTTGTATTTGCGGCTCAGGAGCGCTCAAATGACTGTGTCGCTCGACGCTCCAAAAACGCCTAGCGTTTATTCAGCATCGGCAGCGTCGCCGTCACCACCTGCTTGCCGTCTTTCACTTCCACGAGGAAGCTTTCGCGGTCGATGTCGCCTTTGTCGTCGAAGCAGACGTCAAGCAGGATGCCTGGGTTGTCTTTGACTTTGAAGCATGCGTTTTTCATCGCGGCGGCGATCGCTGGGCCGTCGGTGCTCTTGGCTTTTTCGATGGCGGCTTTCAGCATGTAGGCCGAGAAGTAGCCCTTAATGCCGTTGTGATCGGATTTCGCTTTGTATTCTTTCTCGTACTTCGCACCGAACTCTTTGAATGCGGGCGCATCGGCGGTCAAGCCTACGTGGCCACGAACGCCGTTGGCGGAGCTGCCAGCGAGTTCGATCACTTTCGCGCCCATCAGCGTGGTTTCGCCGACCAGTGGTTTGTCGTAGCCCTGCTTGCGCAGCTCTTTCAAGAGGCGTGCGGACTCTTCTTCGTTCAGGTACGCGAACAACGCGTCGGCATTCGCCTGCTTGATACGGAGCACTGCTGAGGACATGTCCACTTGACCGGGATCGGTCGAGATGTCGGCGGCGACTTTGACATTGCGTGCTTGCAACTCTTTAATAATGGCATCGCGTCCGCCTTTGCCGAAATCGTTGTTCACGAATGCCACGACGACCGATTTAGCTTTCAGGTCAGTCGCGAGGTAGTTCGCCACTTTAGGCATACCCATCGACTGATTGAACGATGAACGGAAGATGTACGGATTTCCCTGCGCTGTCACATTGGAAGCTTCGCCGCCGGTGAAGTTGGGGATGTTCGCCTTCTGGCTTTCGCTCTGGCTGACCAGGATCGAGCCGGAGAACACCGGGCCGAAAATCGCGGTGACTTTTTCGTCAATCGCCTTGACCGTCATCGCCTTGGCGATTGCGGGCTGCGACTGGGTGTCCATTTCCATGGACTCAATCTTCTTGCCCATGATGCCGCCAGCAGCGTTGATCTCATTAATCGCGAGCTTGGCGCCGTTTCGGTATTGGGTTCCAGCTGCTGTGCCGCCGCCGGAGAGTTCAACGACTTGAGCGACTTTGATCTGCGCCGATGCGGAAACCGCGACGAGCGCGGTAGCAACGATTGTGAGTTGGCCGAGGGTTCGGCCGATTTTGGTTTTCATGGTTTTTCCTCCTGTAGAAAACGAGTAAACGAAAAGTAACGAGTCAGTAAGAAATGGGTTGTCAAGGATGTTGCCTCCCCTGCGAAGTAGGGGAGGTGCCCCGGAGGGGCGGAGGGGTCACTTAGCTGGCGAACAGCCGTGCAACCCCACTGTCGGCTGCGCCCACATCTCCCCTACTTCGCAGGGGAGACTTTCTATGGCAACGACTTCGCATGCCCACCCAGGAACAAACGATTCAAATTTGGATCATCGAGCAATTCTGCCGCAGGTTTGTCGACGGCCAACGTGCCCATCTCAAGCGCCAGCGCACGATCAGAATATTTAAGGGCAGTCCGCACATTTTGCTCGACCATCAGCACGCTCTTGCCCGAGTCGGCCAACTTGCGCAGCAGCTTCATCACGTCCTGCACGATGATCGGCGCGAGACCAATCGACGGCTCGTCGATCAACAGCACTTCTGGTTTCACCAGCAGCGCTCGCCCGACTTCAAGCTGCTTCTGTTCGCCGCCCGAAAGAGACGCTGCGCGAGAGTTTATCCGCTCGTTCAGACGCGGAAACAATTCCATCACTTCGGCAATCCGCTCTCTGAGCACGGCTTTGGGCAAATGCAAGCCACCGAGTTCAAGATTGTGCAATACGGACAGCGAACCGAACAGATTGCGCCCTTGCGGCACGAAAGCCATACCTTCGGCAAGCAACTGTCGTGGCGTGCGGCCATTGATAATTTGTCCGTTAAAGCGCACCTCACCAGAGCGCGGCGTGAGCATGCCAAAAAGCGTTTTCAGCACCGTTGACTTGCCAGCGCCATTGGGGCCGATCAACAGCGTGATTTCGCCCTTTCTGGCGTCGAGCGTCATCTCGTTGAGTACCGTCAGATGCGTGTACCCGGCAACGACCCTGTCGAATTCAATCAGAGGAGGAGTTTTCAAGCTAGTTGCCAAGGTAAGCCTCCAGCACAGCACGATTGCCCTGAATTTCTTCGGGTTTGCCCACCGCCAACACTTTGCCTTCCACCATACACACCACGCGGTGACAGAGCTTCATGATGAAGTCCATATTGTGTTCGATAACGACGAAACTGCCGCCCTGCTTTTTGTTGAGCTCAACCAGTAACTCGCGAAGTCCGTCAACGAGTGACGGGTTTACCCCGGCGCACGGCTCATCGAGCAAGACGAGTCGAGGCTTCGGCATAAAGGCCATTGCGATGTCGACCAGCTTTTGCTGACCGTACGACAGCGATCCCGCAGGCAAATCAGCCACGTGATTCAGCCGAAAAAGATCAAGCATTTCCTGCGCACGATCCGCAAGGCCATTGTCAGGCGACGCGAATATACGCCCCCAGAACGTGCCGGTGTGCTCCTGCGCGGCAAGGATCAAGTTGTCGCGTAACGAAAGCTTGGCGAACACTTGCAGGTTCTGGAACGTGCGGCCAACGCCCAGACGAGACAGCGCAAGTGGCGAGCCGCCCGAGATGTCCTTGCCCTCGAATTCGACCTTGCCGGTATCCGGCCTGATCTGGCCAAGAATCGAATTGAAGAGGGTGGTTTTGCCACTGCCGTTCGGGCCGATGACGCCGAGAATTTCACCGGGCTCAACGTCAAAGCTGACGCCGCCCACCGCCTGAATCGCGCCGTAGCTTTTTCTGATATCGTGGACTGAGAGGATGCTCATGCAGTTGCTGCTTTCGCCGACGCATTTGCCGCTGCCTCAGCCATCTGCTTTTGTTTGGCCACCCGCTTGGCTCGCGAGAGCAGCCACGCTTCTCTCATCGAGAGTAATCCGCCCGGCAGCCAAATCATCATCGCGACGGCTGTAAAGCCAAAAACCGCGAGATACCAGTCTTTCAGGAAGCGCAAATACTCAGGCAACAAGAGCGCAATTGCCGCACCCAGTACCGGGCCGTAAAAGCGCCCCGAACCACCGATCACCACCATCATCAAAAACAGAAGCGAGTTGGAAACACCAAACGGCGCAGGTTCGATGAAACTTACCAGCGGAGCGAACAGCGCGCCGGCTACACCCGCATACGCTGCGCCAATCGCGAACGACATGAGCGTGTAGCCTGTGATGTTCACGCCGGTACTTTCTGCCCGAATCGGGTTATCACGCAATGCCGCAAACGCGCGTCCCCACGGTGACCGCAGCAGTAGCGCCAGGAGCACACCGAAGATGATGGTGACCGCGAGCACAAGGAAGTAGAAGCTCGTGTTGCTCTCAAGCGCCATACCGAAAAAATCAGGTCGCTTGATGTTCTGGATTCCAAACGTGCCGCCGGTCAGCCATTCTTCATTGCGAAAGAACAGCACCAGCAACAAATTGAATCCAAGCGTGGCGAAACCGAGGTAGTGCAACTGCACTCGCAACGCCGGAAAGCCGATCATGAGCCCCAGTACGAAGCAAATCACAATCGCGACTGGCGAGGCAATCCAGAACGAAATACCTGCTTTCATCATGATCGCAACCGTGTAGGCACCGACGCCCATAAAGCCCGCGTGGCACAGCGATTTCAGGCCCGCATAACCGACTGTCAGATTCAGACCCATTGCCGCGATGACGTAGACCAGCCACAGCGTGAGCAGGTAGAGGCCGTAGGTCTTCAAGAGCGACGGAGCAACACACATCGCCACCAGAGCAAGTCCCAGGAAGGCCATGTGCTGCGTGGAAAGTAGTTGTGTCTTTTTCATACTTTCCTCTCCTGTGGCGTGCCCAGCAGCCCGTCGGGCTTGACCAGGATCACCGCCAGAAACAGCACCAGCGCGACACCGTCTTTGTACGACGGGGTCAGGTAGGCGCCTGCAAGATTCTCAAGTACGCCAACGAGAACGCCGCCCAGCAACGCACCCCGTGAATTGTTGAACCCGCCGATGATTGCGGCAAAGAATGCCTTGAGACCGATGTTGTCACCCATGTCGAATTTGAAGAGATAGGTTGGCGTAATCAGGAGTGCTGTGACCGCAACAAGAATTGCATTGATAGCGAACGTGTAGAAAATCATGCGCTTGACGTTGATGCCGAGTGCTTCGGCCGCGAACGTGTTTTGCGCGACGGCCTGCATGGCGCGACCGGTGATGGTTTTGTTTAAAAATGTTTGCAAACCCAACACCATCAGGCCCGCAAAAACCAACGCCCCGACATCGCTGTACGAAACCGTCACGCCCGCCAGCTTGAACACCTCATCACTGAAGATGCCAGGAAAGGGGTGCGGCTCCGCGCTGTAACTCGCCTTGATGAAGGACTTCAGTCCAATCGAAAGGCCGAGCGTTGCGACGACCACCGAAACAACCCCGCTGCCGCGCATCGGATCCACGATCCATTTCTTGAACGCGGCGCCGAGTACCAGAATCGAGAGCGCCACCGCCACGATGAACGAGGCCCAAAGCGGCAAGCCCATCGACATACCGATCAGCATGGCAAACGCGGGCAGCATGACGAACTCGCCCTGCGCAAAGTTGATGGTGCCCGCCGCCTGCCACAACAGCGTGAAGCCCAGAGCGGCCATCGCGTAGATGGCCCCCGTCGCTACGCCGCTTAGCAACAGCTGCATGAAATCGGTCATTGGTGTCTCCTCCTACGTGTCGTTGCGTCCTGGCAACGATATATCTCGTGTCTCTGGTTGTTCGGTCAGTGGTTGACACTTCGTGAAATCGTTCTCGGCAAACTGCGCCGCTCGCTCTGCGCAGCAACCCACATCGCCGCATTGCGCGCGCGCAGCGCCACGGCTTCGCCCGGCATTTGCACGTAATCGTCGTTGAATACTTCAAAGCTCCAGTCACCGCGATAGCCCGCACGATCAATCATGCGGATCATGCGCGAGAGATCAGCGCTATGCACGCCTTCGCCGGGAAACACACGCAGGTGACGCGCCGTTTCGATGCGCTCTTCGGGTGTGCGAACTGCGCTCCACAAAAAATCTGAGAGTTGCACAAAGGCGATGCGTTCCCCGGGAATCGTCGCCAGCGCATCAAAGTCGGTACCGTTCAAACTGCAATTCGCAAGCACGTGAAACGAATCGATGCAGACGCCCAGATTGTCGCGATCCGCACGCTGCACAATTTCCCACGACAGCGCAAAATCACTCACATGTCGGCCCCACGACAGCGCTTCAAAGCCAACACGAATGCCGAGCGGTGTGGCGAGCATGGCAACTTTCCGCAAATCCGCTGCGATGTGATCTATGTCCCCGGAAGCATGTGCGGATGTCGATGAACAAATCAGCAAACGCTCTGCTCCCACCGCTTCGCAAAGTTTGAGCATGGTCTTGACGGTCTCAACCTTGTACCGATGCAGTGGCCCCGAAAGCCCTTCGTAGTCGCGCATCACCTGAATGGCATTCACTCGCAGGCCCGACAACCGAACTTCGTTTAGCGCCGCCTCATATCCGTCAGGATGAGCGACCAGATCTTTGGCCCACAGCGTAATCTGGCTAAAACCAGCAGCGACGTTCGCGTCCAGCTTGCTCTCGAGCGAACCAGCTAGCGTAATGGTGTCCATCGAAAAATTCGCGAGATTCACAGCACCCCCAACGCGCGAAATTCATTAGCCGTAACACCGGGCCAGCCGAAGCGCTCCATGTATAGCGGGGCCTGTTCGAAGAGCATCTCTTTACCCTTCTGCACACGGTGCCCACGTTCTGCGGCAACGCGTAAAAGCTCAGTGTTTTCCGTCTTCATGCCGCAATCAGCAATCACCGCTGACGGCTTCGCGTTGTCGAGCAAAAACGGCATCGGGTCGCCGGGGTTCATGCCAAGCGGCGTGCCGTTGACCAACAGGTCATATCGCATTTCCTCGACTTGGCCAATAGTCGCGACCGTCACTGTCGTCGCTGGATAGTGCTTGCGCAGCCGCTCGGCGAGGCCGCTCACCACCGCAAGATCGATATCAACCAGTCCCAGATGCGCGATGCCGCGATCGGCGAGAGACGCAGCAATGGCGCTGCCCACGCCACCACAACCCACGATGAGCGCGGAACTGTTCGGATAGTCGAAGCCGGCAGGCGCCGCAGTTACGTCCAGCGCGCGGACAAAGCCTTCACCATCGATCAGGTCGGCGACGAGTCGTCCGTCTTTGTCGCGAAAAATCGCGGTGGCCGCCCCCGCTGTCAGGGCGGCGTGGGTCACGATGTCACCGACATGAATCGTCTCCGCTTTATGCGGAATCGCCACACAAATGCCGCCGACGTTCGGCGCGCTCATCATGCTTTTCACAAAGCTAGCGTAGTGCTCGGGCGAAACGCGCATCGGCACGCAGACGGCATCAATGTTGTGTCTGGCGAAGTACGCGTTGTAAATCGCCGGAGCCTTGACCTGCTCAACGGGCCAGCCAATCACCGGAAACACGCGCGTGGTGCCGGAGATTGGAATCACTGACCTGCTCCGAGATGACTTTTCACGAATTCAAAGGACGTGCCGCCTAGATAGGTCACCGCCCCTTTGTCGCTGGTGTGAACGCTGTTGCTTTCGATGAACGTCACGCCGCGTGCGGCAAGTTGCGCGACCAACGCCGTGATGTAAGGGGCACCAAAACCCACACGGGTCAGCTTCTCCTGCCACGCCAATACCGCGGCCTGCTCGGGCGGTTCAACCAGTTGTAAATAGAACTTTCGACAGGGGCTTTCCAGCAGCGTGCCCTTCGGCAACACGCCGAAGTACTGCCCCTGAGGCAGAACGGTAAAGCCAAACAGTTCTTTATAGAAATCGACCCATTCCTTCGTGCGCGCTTCTTCAATGGCTTGCACGATGCCGAAGAAATGCATGCCTGCAATGGCAGGTGGCGAATCGGTGATTGACAGTAGTTTTTTGAAATCTACGTCGTAGATCGAGAACTCCTCATAGCGATCTACAAAATAGATTACGCTATCGCCCACGCCCATGATCCCCGGAATGTTGAGCTCCATCGCACCGGCGCGAGGAGCTGAGTTTTCGGCGTAGCTATCGGTGATGGGCCAAGCGCCCTTCTCTATGCAATGTGAGTAGGCCGCAGCGGCGTCGCGCACGCGAAGCGCGAACGCTTTCAGGCGCGGGGCCTGCATACCTTCGTCGGCACTTCCCGTCACTGACGGGTCTGAATTGACGATGATGTTCATACCGCCCGCCCGGTACAGCACGATCTCGCGCGAGCGATGACGGGCGACCGCGGCAAAGCCCAAACGCTCCAGCGCAGCCCCAAAAGACTGCGGCTCCAGCGTGACGTATTCCACGTATTCAATACCGTCAACACCGAGAGGATTCATCACCTGCCTGCCTTCACCGAGATTCATAAAACTGCCAGAAACTGCATCTTTTTTCCACTTTGCCGGCACACAGAAACTCAGCCAAACTAAAGGTCATTTGCGCGATTAACGCACACGTGTGCGATAATAGAACACATCTCAAATCGCAAGTCAAGCAAAGGCTCTAAAAAAGTGGCTCCTCGCTCTCTGCTGAATCTCGCCTTTCCAGGCTCGCACTCGACGCAACCGGAAAGCCCAACCGCCCCCGAAATGCACAAAGCCGACATGATCGACGGACTGCGCAAAGGGCTGGAGGTGATCTGCGCATTTGACGACGGTACGCCAAAGTTGACGCAAAGCGAACTGGCACAGCGCCTCGATTTAAGCCGCGCCGCAGCACGCCGATACTTGATGACGTTGACCGCGCTAGGCTACATGGCAACCGACGGCAAAGCATTCTGGTTAACGCCAAAAGTGATGCGGCTCGGCCATTCCTATGTAGCCTCCGCGCGACTGCCGCGCACGGTGATACCCGTACTGCAAAAACTCACCGCAGCGTTCGGCGAATCAACCAAT
>JBBRVM010000077.1:0-10504 GCA_038246865.1 Burkholderiales bacterium | reverse complement strand
TCACGCTCGGCCGTGATCTGCGCCTGCATCGCATGCAGAATTTCTTTCGGCGGCGTCAAATCCTTGATCTCGTAGCGCAACACTTTCACACCCCAGTTGGCGGCCGCCAGATCAAGCGCGCTGACCACCGCGTGGTTAATCATATCGCGCTCTTCGAAGGTCTTGTCGAGTTCGAGCTTTCCGACGACGCTGCGCAGCGTCGTCTGCGCGAGCTGGGTGATCGCAAGCATGAAGTTCGATGAACCGTAGGTGGCGAGCTTCGGATCGGTCACCTGAAAATACAGAATGCCATCGACCTGCAACTGCGTGTTGTCCTTGGTGATGCAGACCTGCGGCGGCACGTCGAGCGGCACTTCGCGCAGATCATGCTTCGCCGAAATGCGATCCACAAAAGGAATCGTGAAGCGCAAGCCCGGCTCCAGCGTGGCATGGTATTTACCCAGCCGCTCGACCACCAGCGCGCGCTGCTGCGGCACGACGCGGATCGCTTTAATGACGAAGATGATGCCAACGATGAATATCGCCAGCGGCACGATTGAACTCAATAAACCACTCATGGTGATCTCCCCAAAAAAACCGTTGATAACAGAACTGAAACCGTCGTTAATGTTGTTGAACTCGTTGTAGTCCGTGTTGGACTTCCACTTTCCAGACCACAGGTATTTGCCAATGCCAAGCGCGGGCAGCACGAAAAAGATCAGGCGGAAAATAAGCTTTCTGCTGTCAAATTCTTTTTCCGGAATCTCGCCGCCGTCGTACTTTGGCATCGCAATCGAAGTAGGCTGCGGCGTTACCGTTTTCGCTGGATCAGCAGAGCGAACGCCTTGCGCCGGAGCCGATTGCGTAGGACGTGTTTCAGTCATCTGCGTCTTCGGTTTGCCCGCAATGTTGCCCGTGGTTTTGCCGCCCATGTTCTTCGCCGCCCAATCCTTGAGGCGCGACTCAATCTGCTTGCTCAAATCGGCAAGCAGTCGCGAAAACGGATCGTCGCCCGGGGGTTTATTGGGAGTGGCCATGGGTTAGTCGTCTGAGCGCCAAACCAGCGTCGCTTGTGGGAGCGGCTTTAGCCGCGATTGCCGGCGCGCAAGGGAAACGCGGCTAAAGCCGCTCCCACAAACGCGGCGCGAGGTAACGAAAATTACTACCAAACAATCTTTCATCCCGGCACAGGCCCAAGCACCAGTCGCGAGCCACGGGTTTCCATAATCATCATCTGTTCACGCCTCGGCGTGGCGGCGGAATCAAGTATTGCGTCCCACTGCGTGCCGCGATAGGAAACCCGGGCGGTGCCGTCTTCATGCCACTCGAGCACGCTGACTTTTTGGCCGATATCAAGATTATTCGAAAGTTTCGGTTTCGCCATAAACCGCTTCTTCCAGCGGACGATGGCCAGCGTTCCCGCCACCTCAACCACTGCTGCCAGGCCCCATTGCCAGCCCGCGTCATACCCTAGCACCGCCACAATTCCGCCGACCACACAAGCGAGCGCCACGATCAGCAGATAGAAAGTGCCGGTCATCATTTCGACACCAACCAGGATGGCGGCTGCGATCCACCATATGTATTCCGTGACCATACTCTTTCTCCGTCTGCACTTAGGGTTGTTTTTTGCCCCGTTTGTGAGCATGATAAAGGCGAAATGACCTCGTGCAAAGGCAATTACCCGCATCTCAGGCATTCGTGCCCGCACCTCGTCACACCGTCAGTTCTGGCCGCCTTTTTGGACCCTTTTATGTCGCTACCGCAGCGCACAAAAAAGTGACGCAGACGCCGTATAATTAAGGGTTTAGCGCCTTCTGCGCGCCCCAATCTACCTTACCGTCGAGCCCGCCCCGCATCATGCCGATTTACGAATACGCCTGCCCTGACTGTGGTTACACCTACGACCACATGCAAAAAATGGCAGACGCCCCCATTACGGCGTGCCCAAAATGTGCGAGTACCAAGTATTACAAGAAGCTCTCAGCTGCCGGTTTCGCGCTCAAGGGCACGGGCTGGTATGTAACCGACTTCCGTGACGGCGGCAAAAAGCCGGCAGAAAATAAGGACGGCAAAGAAAGCAAAGAGGGAGCGCCCGCCCCGGCCGCCACGCCAGCGTCTGCCCCCGCTGCCGCCGGTGCCGCAACCACCAACGCTACGCCCGCACCCGCCCCCGCTCCAGCGCCGTCTCCTGCGCCTGCCACCTCCAGCAAGAGCGAATAGCGGGACGATACCGTGAAACTCATCCGCAAATATCTGCTCGCTGGGTTACTGGTACTGGTGCCAATCGGCATAACGATCTGGGTATTGCATTTTTTGATCACATCGCTGGATCAAACCATTCTTCTTCTGCCCGCCCAGTGGCGTCCCATCTGGAACGGAGATCTGGTTCCCGGTTTCGGCATCATCCTAGCGTTCGTTCTTTTGTTTGTCACTGGCGTGATTGCCAGCAACGTGTTTGGCAAACAGTTTGTCAAAGCATGGGATAGCTTGGTCCACCGCATCCCGGTGGTCGGCGGTGTCTACAAAAGTGTCAAGCAACTGACCGATCCCGTCCTCTCCGAAAACGGGCAGGCGTTTAGCAAGGCCGTCCTCATCGAGTTCCCGCATCCGGGTCTGCATTCGATCGCCTTCCTGACCAACAAGGTTGAGGGCGAAATGCGCGACAAACTTGGCGAAGATCACGTCGCGGTGTACATCCCGACCACGCCGAACCCGACCGGTGGCTATATGCTGCTGGTGCCCAAAGCCAAACTCGTGCCACTCGACATGAGTGTCGATCAGGCATTGAAATACATCATCTCCATGGGTGTCGCCGCGCCGCCATCGACGCAAGGCGAGCTAGCGCGTTGGGCTGCAGCGCCGCCACCCTTCGACGGCAGCGACCGAAATTGACCGGGTGATCGGCGCGTCTGTCCTTCAACGCGCTGCTCTCCCGAACCAAACACCCGCCACTCACTTTCCGGCCCTGTCACCCTGAGCATCGCGCAGGATCAGACGGCGCTCACACAACATTTTGCTTTGTGAAATCGGGGATAAATCAACCTGATTCTTCGCGAAGCTCTGCATGACAAAGAGATCACTATGAGAACTACTTACACCGGCTTAGTCGACGCCAAATACATCGACCAAATCGTCACCGTCACCGGCTGGGTGCATCGTCGTCGCGACCACGGCGGCGTCATCTTCGTTGACCTCCGCGACCGCGAAGGCATCAGTCAGGTTGTCATCGACCCGGACCGCCCCGACGCCTTCAAGCTGGCCGAAACGCTGAGGAACGAATTCTGCATCCGCGTCACCGGCCATGTCCGGTCGCGTCCCGAAGGCACCGTCAACAAAGACATGGTCTCCGGCGGCATTGAAATTTTCGCGCATGAGATCGAGATCTTCAACGCCGCGCTCACCCCGCCGTTCATGATCGACGAGGACAACGTCAACGAAGAGCTGCGCCTGAAATATCGCTACCTCGATTTGCGTCGTCCGCAAATGGCGAAAAACATCATGCTGCGCGCTCGTGTCGCGCGGGCTGCGCGCGAGTTTCTCGATGATCGCGGCTTCGTCGACATCGAAACCCCGGTGCTCTACAAAAGCACGCCCGAAGGCGCCCGCGAATTCCTGGTTCCTTCGCGCTTGAGCGACGGCCAGTTTTACGCGTTGCCGCAATCGCCACAGCTGTTCAAACAGCTTCTGATGGTCGCGGGTTTTGATCGCTACTACCAGATCGTCAAATGTTTCCGCGATGAGGATTTGCGTGCTGATCG
Source organism: Burkholderiales bacterium (assembly GCA_038246865.1). Taxonomy (GTDB): domain Bacteria; phylum Pseudomonadota; class Gammaproteobacteria; order Burkholderiales; family Casimicrobiaceae; genus Casimicrobium. The sequence continues at coordinate 6,764 of JBBRVM010000077.1, read as the reverse complement.
TCAGCCCGAATTCACGCAGATTGATATCGAAACTTCGTTCCTGGACGAGTTCGAAGTGCAGGACATGATGGAAGAGCTCATCCGTCATCTTTGGAAGAAAGGCATCGGCATTGACCTGCCGAAATTCCCGCGCCTGCCGTACGCAGAAGCGATGGGCAAATACGGCAGTGACAAGCCCGACCTGCGCGTCAAGCTTGAGCTGACCGAACTCACCGACGTCATGAAGACGGTGGACTTCAAAGTGTTCCGGGGCGCTGCCGATTTGAAAGACGGTCGAGTCGTGTGTCTGCGCGTGCCGGGCGGCGCAAAAATCTCACGCAAAGAGATTGACGACTACACCGCGTTCGTCGCCATCTACGGCGCGAAGGGTCTCGCCTGGATCAAGGTGAACGACGTGACTAAACTCAACGATGAAGGCCTGCAAAGCCCGGTCGTGAAGTTCCTCACGCCGGATTCGCTCGCGCAAATCATTCAGCGCAGCGGCGCACAGAGCGGCGACATCATCTTCTTCGGCGCAGATCGCAAAAAGGTCGTGAACGACGCGATGGGCGCACTGCGCGCGAAGATCGGCGTGCAACACGGCACCGAACTCGGCTTCTTCGAAAAAGGCTTCAAGCCATGTTGGGTCGTTGACTTCCCGTGCTACGAGTACGACGAAGAAAACAAACGCTACGTCGCCGCGCACCATCCGTTCACCAGTCCGAAAGACGACCACTGGGATCTCCTCGACACCGACCCAAGTCAGGTGCTCGCCAAGGCCTACGACGTCGCCATGAACGGCTGGGAACTAGGCGGCGGCTCCGTGCGTATCCATCGCCCCGAACTGCAAGCCAAACAGTTCGCCACGCTCGGCATCAGCGAGGAAGATCAACGCGCCAAGTTCGGCTTTTTGCTCGACGCGTTGCAGTACGGCGCACCGCCGCACGCAGGCATCGCCTTCGGCCTCGACCGCATCGTCACCATGATGTGCGAAGCCGAATCAATCCGCGACGTGATCGCCTTCCCGAAAACGCAACGTGGGCAGGACTTGATGGTCGATGCGCCTACGCCAGTTACTGAGAAACAACTTAGGGAGTTGCATATTCGGTTGCGGAATGTGAACCTTGCCGTTTGAGGACTTAATAGCGTGAATCAGTTGTCTCGGTCTATTCCCGATGGCTACAACGCTGGCAGCATGGCTAGTGTGTACATCGAAATTTTCCGGGACGACGCGCCGCTCGCAAACGGTACCGGTTTTTTTGTTCATCGCAACTACCCTGATGTGAAGATCGCGTTATTCACTGCGCGACACAATTTCACAGCAAAGGATCATTTTACGAAGAAACCTGTCGGCCAAATGTGCATTCCCAATCGCATTCGAGTTTGGATTCCGACTGGAGAACACTTGGAGTGGAAGAGCATAGACAAGCCCATCCGTAGTCAAGGCGATGAAACACAACTCTGGCATGAGCATCCCACTGCAGGCGAAAATATCGACGTTGCCGCACTGGAAATGTCTTTGGCCGAACTGGAGAGCGGGAAACTTGCTCGCTTCAGCCATTTTTATTGGGAATTAGCGGAGCCGGGCGATTACTTTGACGTGGGTAGACCGATACACATCGTTGGATTTCCACTAAAGATTTCGCGGCAATATCACGCGATTTGGACGACTGGATTCATTGCTAGTGAGCCGCGAATTGACTATCAACTACCAGATCCAATTGGAATGTCACCTTGTTTTCTGGTCAGCTGCAGGACGTGGAGTGGCCAATCAGGATCTCCTGTAGTTCATTCTCCAAGCGCGTATGCCATTCGTATGGAAAGTGGGTGGGGAATGATAGCCAACAGCCAAGCACCCTTGCCTCACATGTATACCGGTCGACTCAACCCCTCTCAAGACGGAACGAGCGATAAGTTTTCGTCAGACCTCGGCATAGTTTGGAAATCCTCGGCACTGCAGGAAATTTTCACTTCTATGTTCGCCGATTAGATCGCATCACTCGCCGCAATATCGTGATGCTTTTGGGCAGTTGATTCCAGATACCATCAATGAGATCAGGCACCTTCGGTATTCGTGCTGCTTGAGCGGAAAGCTAACGATTCAAAATTTCTTTCAATCGATGCAGGCTCTGAGCCCAAGTAACCGCTCCTTTTTCGAGTTGACTACGCATTTCTAAATTTGTAATCGCTTCAAGATGAAGACTTTCAGCGAGCTTTGAGGGCAATTCGTCTTCGCTTGCTTCCATAAAATCAAGCGTCAGTTGTCGTAGAACATGTATTGCATCATCGCGACTAGCAAATCCGAAGGCCGTTACGACGCTAGGTTTCTCTGTTATTTTGAGCAACAACTCGCCCAACGAGTCTTTAGAAAATCGCTCAGCAAAATAATGGGTCGCTACAACGGAGCAAATGATCGTGTGGACGATTCTATCTTCCACAATGTTTTTCCATCCGGGGCGAATACTCCTAAACACTGAGCCAACTTTCGGTCTTCCTTCGAAGCCAAAGTCTCGCCATGGCTCATCGGCGATGGCAAGACTCATAGATATCGCCGCAACATTATCAACACTCATAACTTGGTACTCAACTGACGTCTAATGAAATGTAAACTGAAAACAAGTATTGCCAGCGACCCAATTGCCTCTACGATTCAACACGATGGAACACTCTGAATTTGTAATTGGCACGGAATTCATGACGGGCGCGGGTCGCTGGCGCTGCACGGATGTGGGTATGCGTGCGATCATCGCGATTACCTTGGAACCGCGCGAGACGATTTTGCTCGACCACGACGAATCTGGCGCGCCGCGTCAGACTCGCTACATGAGCGACGATCCGCGTGATCTGATCGGGCCACCCTATTCCATCGCTGAACACGTATTCGACGAATACGCTTTACCCGACTGTGAACCGGCTTAGCCGCTGAGGTTCGAACGCGTGCGTTTCCGACTGGTGTCACTGACGATTGCACTTCGACTCCAACTTTAGCCAACGCTAGGCTCGACCGAACAGCTTCGAGTCACGCCGAATACGTGACTCCAAAACTACGCTTGCAGCGTATACGCAAGTAGCGTATAGTCTGATCATGGTCTTCGTCGAACTTTCACCCTTCGTTGCGTTTCGCGACGAATTCTGGAATGACGAAACCTTGCGTGCTTTGCAAAACTTCTTGATCGCGCAGCCCGATGCAGGCGATTTGATCCGGGGTGGTGCTGGACTTCGCAAGTTGCGCTGGGCGGCGCAGGGGCGCGGCAAACGGGGTGGTGCGCGCGTGATTTACTACTGGCAAACACCGGAAGATCGGCTGTATCTAATTTACGGCTACGTGAAAAGCGAGCGCGAAAATCTGACACCGCAACAGGTCAAAGTGTTGGCAGACTTATTAGAGGAGCTTTGAATATGGATCAGCAACATTTTGATCAACTGGTAAAGGGTGTGCGCGAGATGAAGCGCCACATGGCTGGCAAACCGGTTCGCGGTACCGTGGTTACAAACGTGCGTGCGTCCAACGCTGCGACAAACGTGGAAGTGAATGTGAAAGCCATCCGCGAGGCCGCATCGATTAGCCAGAGCCAATTTGCCAAACTGATTGGTGTCAACCTGCGCACGCTGCAAAACTGGGAACAAAATCGCACACGTCCGAGCGGCCCGGCACGCGCGCTGCTCAAAATCGTGGCGTCTGATCCGAAAACAATTGTTGCGTTGCACGTTTAAAGATGCGACGCGCCGCCCCTATTCCGTTGTGGCGGCTTAGGGTGCGTATCAAATGCGCACCGCCCTTTGCTTCGGTAGTCACGGTCATATGAACAACTCGGTGCGCACTGTGGTGCGCACCCTACGAAGCTGACATCCGGAAAATCCGCCCTCACGAACTTTAGAAATAGTAATCGGTTTGGCAGTTGGCGTTGCTCACGTCGAATTAGACAGTCTCATTGCCGTTTACCGTTAAACGGTATAAAATCGATTGATGATCAAGTCGTTCACGTGTGAGGAAACCGCTGCGCTTTTCGCGGGCGAACGGGTACAGCGCTTTGCAAACATTTCCACCGTGGCGACGCGCAAGTTGCAACAACTGGACAGCGCCGCAACGCTCGACGCCTTACGCGTGCCACCCGGCAACCGCCTGGAAGCGTTGTCAGGTGACCGCAAAGGCCAGCACAGCATTCGCGTCAATGACCAATGGCGACTATGTTTTGTCTGGAAGACCGATGGCGTGCACGATGTCGGAATCGTGGACTATCACTAACCCTTAGGAGTTGAACTATGAAGAAGCAAATTCAAGCCCCAAAAAACGGCATGCGCCCGGTGCATCCGGGGGAAGTGTTGCGCGAAGACTTTCTGAAACCACTGGGCATGAGTGCGAATGCTTTGGCAACCGCGCTCAAGGTGCCTGCGTCGCGCGTCAACGATATCGTGCTTGAGCGTCGTGGCGTGACCGTCGATACCGCCATGCGCCTTACACGCTACTTCGGTGGTGACGTGCAAACCTGGATGAATCTGCAAGTCGCCTACGAAATCAAGTCCGCCGAAAAGCTACTCAGCAAGCGCGTGCTGGCGGAAGTGCAGCCGCTGGCCGCTTAATGAACGCTGCGACTGATTCGCTCACCATCCGCCCAGCCGTTGAAGCAGACATCGAAGGCATGCGCACGGTGTTGAACGAGATCATTCGTGTGGGCGGGACGACGGCGTTTACGAATGAGTTGTTGGCGGAGGAAATGCGTGATTGGTTCATTTCGGGCGAGAACGTTGTTTCCTGTTTTGTGGCGGTCGATTTTGACGGGGTTGTTGTTGGATTTCAGTCGCTGAGCACGTACGACACATTGCCTGCAGGTTGGGTGGACATTGCGACGTTTGCCAGCCGGTCGCGGCACAAATCGGGGGTGGGTTCTGCGCTGTTCCCACACACACGTGAAGCGGCAACCCGGATTGGGTTTTCGGCGATCAACGCGACGATCCGCGTGGTTAACGAGGGCGGGCTGGCGTATTACGGTCGCATGGGATTTGAGACTTATCTCGTCGAGGACGGCGACCCGCAGGAGCAAGGCCGCGTGTTCAACCGCCGGCACAAGCGCTTCGATCTCGCGCGGGGCTGAGCGCGGCGTGTGCATCAGGTTTCCAGCGCCGCGACTCGGTTCAAAACAAATTCATGGCATCAACTTTTCGACGAAAGCGCCGTTTCACTTTGGCCTACATTTGGTTTCGTCCGATTATCGACTTTAAGTCGATTACTAGCCATTAGCCCATATTGAATAAGGCTTTGAGGTTAGAGCTATAAGGCAGGCGGGACGCCAACACCTCGCCCAAACGGCAAAAACTGGCACCCTCTTGTGCACAAATTCGTCTTTCGGGTTGTCCACGTTTTCAATCCAGGGAGGCCTTCTTGAACGCACCACAACCCATCGCAATCGCCCGCCGGGGTGGCCACCACCGATCATCGTGGCTCGCACTTCTTGCGGTCGCAGCACTCAGCGTTTCGGGTGCCGCAACGGCCGAGCCGGCCAAAGGCTCGCTGACCGGCACCGGAAAGGTCGTAGCATCGGTGAACGTCAAACACGCCTATCTGATCAAAGGCCCCAACGCTTTTGGCGACCAGACCATTCGGCTGCTGATCCTTTCAGAAGTGGATCAAGGCGCGCACATCAAATCGTGCGCCACGATGTCCTGTGCCACGCAAAAGCTGGAGAGCGGCATGACCGTCGAATTCAACAATGGCCCGCGGCTGTTGTACTGGTTTGTGGCGAACGGGCAGCGCGTTCAGGCCTCCGGCACTGCTGAGCCCGGCTCAATCACCCTGACCACAAATACGCCACAAAAAATGGCCGGTAACTGGACGTATGACGCTTCGGCACAAGGTGGCCCAAAAATCGCCGTTGAGTTCGACACGTCTCTGCTCAAGGAATTCACCAAGTAACCCCATGCTGGCGGTGTTGATTGCGACCTGCGGCGCGCGTCGAAAGCGGACATGAACATCCCGTCCGCCTCGCTGCCCAATCAAATGGAAATGCCCCGCTTCGGCATCGGCACCTGGCGTATGGGCGAACGCCCGTCCTCCGCCCAGGCCGAGATTGCGCTGATCAAGGCGGCTATTGAGCGCGGCGTGACGCTCATCGATACGGCGGAAATGTACGGCGAAGGCGGTGCGGAAAAAATCATCGCGAAGGCTGTGACGAGCGCTCGCGAGCGTCTGTATGTTGTAAGCAAGGTGTATCCGCACAACGCGTCGAAAAGAGGCGCGATTGAAGCCTGTGAACGAAGCCTTAAACGCCTGCACATGGACTACCTCGATTGCTATCTGCTGCACTGGCCAGGCGAGCATCCGATTGCGGAGACCGTTGACGCGTTCGAGACGCTCAAAGCGCAGGGCAAGATACGCGCTTGGGGAGTGTCGAACTTCGATCTCGCCGCCATGCAGGAGCTTGTCAGCGTCGCAAACGGCGGCAATGCGGTGACCAATCAGGTGCTCTACAACCTGTCGCGGCGCGGCGTTGAGTTTGATTTGCTCCCGTGGCAACGCGAGCGTGGCGTAACTACCATGGCGTATTCGCCGATTGAACAGGCGCAGTTGCTGGCATCGACAAAACTTCAGGCCATCGCTCTTGACATCGGCGCAACGCCTTCGCAGCTCGCTCTCGCGTGGCTGCTGCAGAAGCCCGACGTCATCGTGATTCCGAAAACGATCCACGTTGCAAGGCGGTAAGAAAACCTCAGCGCGCCGATCCGACAAAGCAAGATTTTTCATGGGATAAATTCTTGGAATCTACTGGCAATAAGGCCATGAAACCTCC
>JBBRVM010000076.1:0-10510 GCA_038246865.1 Burkholderiales bacterium | reverse complement strand
GTCCGCGATGGCCTGCCATGCCAAGTACCTGCGCGATCGTCCGTCCGCGCGCCTGCGCCTGGAAGGCAATGCCGATGAGCGCGGCAGCCGTGAATACAACCTCGCGCTCGGACAGAAGCGCTCGGAGAGCGTTAAACGCGTGTTGACGCTGCTGGGTGTGAGCGATTCGCAGATCGACACCGTGAGCCTCGGGGAAGAGAAGCCGCGCAATCCCGCCTCCAATGAAGCAGCGTACTCAGAAAACCGTCGCTGCGATCTCGCGTATGCTGGAGAGTAGTCGATGGGGTTGACGCGTACTGGTCGGGCGACGACAGGATCATCATTTTCAGTGGCGCTTAAGTTCAGCGCCATCGCTCTGGCGCTAGCATCTATAAGCGCAGCACAGGCCGGGATGTTCGACGATGAGGAAGCGCGAAAGCAGATTCTGCAATTGCGCGCACAAGTCACTGAGACGCAACGCGCCATCGATCAACGTGTCGCTGAACTCGAAGCGCAAGCCCGAAATCGCAGCATCATCGATCTGTTCAATCAAGTCGAAACGTTGAAGACCGAGTTCGCGCGACTGCGCGGACAAATCGAAGTGTTGCAGAACGAAATGGAGAACACGCAGAAGCGTCAGCGCGATCTCTATGTCGATCTGGATGGTCGTTTGCGCAAGATGGAAGCCGCGATGGCCGAGCAGGCAACGCGGGCAGCTCAAGCGCCAGCGACCACCGCACCACCGGTTTCTGTGGTGGGTGCCACAGCGCAGCCCGGCCCCGGCACGCCACCCACTGCAATGGACCCATCTCGTGCGATGCCGCCCGCAGCAGCTGCGCCACCGCCTGCGATTGATCCTGTCGCCGAGCAACGTGCCTACGATCAAGGACTGGAACATTTCCGGGCCGGTCGCTTCGGCGAAGCGGTCACCGCGTTCCAGCTTTTCACCCGCAATTTCCCGAGGAGCACACTGGTTCCGTCGGCACAATACTGGATCGGGAATTCGCTCTTCGCCGTGCGCGATTTTCGCGGCGCGATTGCTACCCAGCGACAACTGCTGACGCAGTTTCCTGACAGTGCGAAGGCCTCCGACGCGTTGCTGAATATCGCATCCGCACAAGGAGAACTGGGCGATTTGCAAGGCTCGCGCGCCACCATGCAAGAGGTCATCGCCAAGTACCCAACGTCGGAAGCGGGCGTTAAGGCGAAACAAAGACTCGGCATTCGGTAGTCACGCCGTTCCAGTGCCAGCGCTTAATTTTTCACGTCGCGTCGTCGACTGGCAGCGCACGCACGGTCGCCACGGCCTTCCCTGGCAAGCCACACGCGATGCGTACAAAATCTGGCTCTCAGAAATCATGTTGCAGCAGACGCAGGTTGCGACGGTTCTGCACTACTACGCGAAGTTTCTGCAGCGTTTTCCCAACGTTGCGGCGCTTGCAGCGGCCAAAGACGATGAGGTCATGGCACATTGGGCTGGACTCGGCTACTACAGCCGGGCGCGCAATTTGCACCATGCCGCAAAGCAAGTCGTAGCAAAGCACGGCGGCGTTTTTCCTGACGACGTTGAATTGCTGGCAGATTTACCCGGTATTGGGCGCAGCACAGCCGCGGCCATTGCAGCGTTCGCCTATGACGTGATCGCGCCAATCCTCGACGGCAATGTCAAACGAGTCCTCGCGCGGCACGCAGCAATTGAAGGATTCCCCGGTGTCAACGCGGTGGAAAAAGTGTTGTGGCTAGAGGCTGCGGCACGGCTCCCAAAGGAGCGCGAAGACATGGTCGCGTACACGCAAGGTCTGATGGACTTGGGCGCAACGGTCTGCACCAAAGGCGACCCGCATTGCCTGCTTTGCCCCGTCGCCGATGATTGCGCCGCGAAATCCGATGGCCGCATCGCAGACATACCGGCGCCGAGACCCAGCAAAAAAAACCCAGAACGATCCCAGCGCTACCTGCTCGCGCTGCACGCTGATACGGTGCTGCTGGTGAAGCGCCCTGCGCCCGGGATTTGGGGTGGGCTGTGGTGCTTGCCGGAGCTGGCGGACGCAGATGATCCCGCGACCGCGGCTGGCTTGCGCTTTGGCGTTAGCAAGGTGGCAGCCGCGACTGATCTGCCTGCGTTCAAACATACGTTCACACATTTCCGCTTGACACTTGCGGTGACGAAAGTGGTCGCGTCGCGAATTGACCCGGCGGCGAATGCGCCCGGCACGATCTGGCTTGCGCGAAGTGAATTGAAAACAGCCGCCCTGCCCAAGCCGATTTCTACATTGCTGGCAGGACTTTAAAGCGATTTTCCCGGCATCAGCTTTTTCTTGCAACCCCTACCACACTGGGGCTTGCAACAATAATTGCAAATAGTCAACTACTGCACTTTATCAGCACCTAACCCCTAATGGCGCTTGCTTTCAGCAAAATGTTGTATTCATCGGAGCGGGTTTCGCCCGCTCGGGCTTTCCAATGGTTACTTGACGCACGGCGTGAACTTGAACTCCACGCGCCGATCCTGCAAATCGGTCAAATCGTCGGCACCGCTGCCGACCACGTTTTCGCGATAACCGACGCCTGTGGCGCTGGTTCTTGACGCCAGTTTCGGCGCAGCAGCGTCCATGCGCTTTTTCACGTAGTTTGCGCGCGCCAGGCTCAACCGATCATTCGCGGGTTCGCTGCCGGAGCGGCTGGTGTGCCCAACAATATTGAGGCAGGATTTGTTGTCAGTCTTTCTGGCCATGCGGGTGGCGATGCTGCGCAACCAGATCGGATACGGGCCGCTCACGTTGGCGTCCGACCAGAAATCGGTGCGCGCTGGCTGGAACAAAAACTTCACTGAGAGTTTTTGCGCGGCCAGACCGTGATCGACGATGTTGCCAAAGGCTTTCTCCGCATCGGCCTTTTTGCCGAGCTTCCAGTTGGCGAGATAGAGCCCGCTGTGAACGCGCAACTGATCGCCCGTTGCAGAGCGCACCGCCTTCACATAAAGGTCGAGCGCTTGCTTGAATTTGCGCGCTTCGTAGGCGACGATGGCGTCGGAAATCACCGTCGCCGTATCGATGCGCTCGCGATAAATCGGGTCGATGGTGTCGCCGATTTTGGTGGCCTGACAGGTCTTGATGTAGGCGTCGACCGACTCGTCCTTCACCCACACCGGCGTGTCCGAAAAATACGGTGTCGGCGTCGTGTTCACGCCTTCGAGCATGGCGCGGGCCACGCCTTTCGAGATGATCTTGTTGGTCGACAAATCAGCGAGCGCGAGGCAAATGCGGAACGCTTCCGGTTTGCCGACAGTCTTGTTGTCCAGCGTTATTGCGGTGAAGGTGCCGACCAGAACAATCGGCGATTGCGCTACGTTGCCCGACGTAAATTCGCGAACGTCTGCCGCCGGGAATTTGTCGCGTGCCACATCGCGCAGGCGCGTCTCGATGTAGCGGCTGGCGACTGTCTGTTGTCCGCTCACGCCGTCGATCAGCGGATCAATCACGATCATGCGCGGGCCGGGAGTGGGTACGTTTTTGAACAGCGCGGTCGCAGCGTTGACGATGGCGATGTCGAACGGAACGGGCGTTGGAGGAGCGGGTGGTGGCGCGGGTACAGGCGCGGGGGTCGGCACTACTACGACCACCGGCGGGGGTTGTGGTGCGGGTGTCGCCGCGTGATTAACCGTGGGCGTCGGGGTCGAGGCGCATCCTGCGAGCAGGAAAACGCCCAACGCGGCGAGTGCTGTGATCTTCAAATGGGGTTGTAGGATGTTCATTTGCATTTCTCCGTTAAAAAACGTTGCTCTTCATCGCTCAATGCTGCCCCCAACTGCCAACGATCAATCAAACCGGAGCAGCGTGCCGGACGCCGTGATGATTCGCGCGGCTCCGCTTGGCCATGATCGGCAGGTGGCGGACGCGTGGTCGTCCGGGCTTCGATCTTACGCTCTGGCGCGGGGACGGGGGCGGTAGTTGGTTGCAACGTCTCAATCTTTCGCTCCGACGGCGCTTTTGTCGGCACAGAAGGAGCATCGGTAGGCGGGGTTTCTTTAGGTAGAGACGTTTTCGGAGGCAGAGACGTGTCATTAGACGGAAAAAAAGTCGTCGGGTCAGCGGCTGGCGCGATGACAGGCGGCGTGCTTTTTGGCGAAATCTCAGTCGCGGGCTGTGTCCTGACTGGCGACGACTCGGGTGCGTTTCGAGGCGCTGACAGCGACCACCACGCCACAAGTGCGGCCCCGACTAACCCGACAGCAACAGCGATCCATTTACCGGTTTGGTTGGGTTCAAGTCCGGAGTTGGCGGGTTCAGGGCGTGGTGATGGCTGCGCGTGATCAGCGATACGCTCAACCGGCGACGGTGCAGGCTTGGGGGCGATGCGAGGCGCAACGATTGTGCGCTCGTGGTCGACAATCTGCGTTTGTGCTGCAACACTGACTACCGGGGCAGGCGCCAGGGTCAGTGGCGCGACGATCACGGGCTCAGCCAACGCAGTTGGCGGTGATTCCGCACGAATCGTTCCCACACGAACCTCGTGCGTCACCACTTCCGCCACCGGCGCAGGCATCTCGTCCCACCCCATCAGCGAAATAAATTCACCGATGCGCTGCGGGCGGTTTTCCGGTTTCACCGCCAGCGACAACTCCATCGCATCAAGCCAGCGCTCCGGCAATCGCCCGGCAAACGCATCACGCGGGCGCAGCATCGAATCACGCAGCATGCGACTGATCGCCGTGGGAGGCGGATCCCCCGACAGCGTGAAATAGACGACTCCCGCGAGCGCGTAAATGTCCGTCCACGGCCCCTGTTTGAGTTCACCATCGCCGTATTGTTCAATTGGCGCATAGCCCGGTTTCAGGATCGCGGTGAACACTTGCGTGCCCTCAATCGCCTTCCTCGCTGCGCCGAAATCCAGCAGCACCGGCCAGTTGTTTTCTCCCAGCAGAATATTGTCCGGCGCGACATCGCGGTGATAGCAGTGCGCCGCGTGCAACACCTCCAGCGCCTCACACACCGGCAACAACAGCGCGGGCAAAGTCTGCTCGTTCACGCTCCAGCTGCCCGTCTTCACCGAGTCCTTCAAGGTCAGGCCACTGTACAGCCGCATCGCCAGATAAGCCGTGCCGCGCTCTTCCCAGAAACGGTAAACACGCACCAGCGCTGGATGATCAAACTGCGCGAGCAATTTGCCTTCATTCAAGAAACTCTCGATCCCTTTGCGAAACGCCTCGGTCTCGCGCGGCTGCGAGCGAACGTTGCCGTCGTTATCGCGCAGCGAAATTCCGCCAGGAAAGTACTCCTTAATCGCCACCTCGCGCATGAGCGCGGTGTCCATCGCTTTGTAGACGATGGAAAAGCCACCAATCCCGATGACCGAAACGATCGTGTAATCGCGAATCCGCGTGCCAGCGGGCAAGGCGTTTGGATAAGCGTTTGCGGATTCTTCAGACGACACGGGCAGGTCGCTCCACGTCGGGTGGGGCGTTCAGTCTAGCGCAGTGCTGAGACACCTCATCAGGTAACGACAACATCATTCGCGATACATTTCGCGTATGAACCCGCAAACCTCTGACCGCAATCGCCCATCGAACCAGCACAGCAACCGCTTTGATCTTGCACAAATTGCCACGCAGGCGATGACGGATCGTGGTCTGGAGCCAGAATTTTCTCGCGCTGTCGAAACGGAAATGACGCAAATTTTTGGGCCTTCCAGAGAACAAAACGCGGACATTCGCGACCAGACAAAACTGCTCTGGTGCTCCATCGATAACGATGACTCGCGCGATCTCGATCAGCTTTCGGTTTCCGAGGCGTTGCCCAACGGCGCAACCAAAATTCTCGTTGCCATTGCCGACGTCGACGCGCTGGTAAAAAAGGGCACGGCAATTGACGATCATGCGCATAACAACACGACCTCGGTGTACACCGCTGCGCGAATTTTTCCGATGTTGCCGGAGCAGTTGTCAACCGATTTCACGTCGCTGAATGATGGCGAGATGCGCTTGTCCGTGGTGACCGAAATGGTGTTCGATGCCGACGGCGAAATGACGTCAACCACGTGTTATCGCTCGCTCGTTTTTAACCACGCGAAGCTTGCGTACGACTCAGTCTCGGCATGGCTTGAAGGCAAAGACGAATTGCCCGATGCGGCTCGCGCAGTGCCCGGTCTCGACGCGCAGATCCGGGCGCAGGACGCGGTCGCGCAGAAGCTGCGTTCGAATCGGCGCGAGCACGGCGCACTGGAATTCGAATCGATTGAGCCGAAGGCGGTTTTTGAAGGTGATGAGGTCGTACGGCTTGACCTGCAAGCGCACAACCGCGCGCGGCAATTGATCGAAGAGTTCATGATCGCCACCAATCAGGCGACTGCGAAATTTTTGACCGAGAAAGGTTTTGCTTCGCTGCATCGCGTGGTGCGCTCGCCGGAGCGCTGGCAGAAGATTGTCGACGTGGCCAGGGAGTTCGGCGAAGCGCTGCCGCCGGAGGCCGAATCGAAAGCCCTGGAAGAATTTCTCGTACGTCGTCGCGCGGCAGACCCCTTGCGCTTTCCCGATCTCTCGCTCACCATCGTCAAGCTCATGGGCGCGGGCGAATACGTAATTGACAGGCCGGGCAGCGCGGGCATTGGCCACTTCGGGCTCGCGGTGCAAGACTACGCGCACTCCACCGCACCCAATCGTCGATTCCCTGACCTCATCACCCAGCGACTAGTCAAAGCCGCATTCGTCGGAGCACCGTCACCGTACTCCGACACCGAGTTGTTCGCTCTCGCCAAACATTGCAGCGAGCAGGAAGACGACGCCAAGAAGGTCGAGCGTCAGGTGCGAAAGTCCGCGGCTGCATTGCTGCTCGCCAACAAAATCGGCCAGCGCTTCGACGCTGTTGTTACCGGCGCATCCGACAAAGGCACCTGGGTGCGCGTGTTTTCACCGCCCGTTGAGGGCAGATTGGTGCAGGGCTATGACGGCTATAAAGTTGGCCGCAGGCTTCCCGTCGAACTGGTCGGCGTGAATGTCGCGAAAGGCTTCATAGACTTTGTGCGGCGGGATTAGCAGTCGCTAGCGCGACTGATCCTGTGTCGGATTTTCTTACGCGGCCAACACCCCGCGTCGAATCTGATCGAGCTCGATTGATTCAAACAACGCCTTGAAATTGCCTTCGCCGAAACCCTGATTGCCCTTGCGCTGGATGATCTCGAAGAAGATCGGGCCAAACAGGTTCTGCGTGAAGATTTGCAACAACATGCCGGAGTCTTCCGGCGCGCCGTCGACCAGAATATTTAAGGCTTGCAGCTTGGCAACGTCTTCACCGTGGTTCGGAATGCGCGTCGGCAATTGCTCGTAATAGGTGGCAGGTGTGGTCTGGAACGGTACTGATTTTTTGAGCGTGTCTACCGTGCGGTAAATGTCGCCAGTGCCGAATGCGACGTGCTGAATGCCTTCGCCGTGATACGCGTGCAGGTATTCCATGATCTGCGATTTGTCATCACTCGACTCATTGATTGGGATGCGAATCTTCCCGCACGGGCTGGTCATGGCTTTGCTCTTGAGGCCGGTCAGTTTGCCTTCGATGTCGAAGTAGCGCACCTCTTTGAAATTGAACAGTCGCTCGTAAAAGCCAGCCCACTCGTCCATGCGACCCCGGTGCACATTGTGCGTTAGGTGATCGAGATAGGTCAAACCGGCGCCTTCAGGAACACGCGGCGCGCCTTCAATCGGGACAAAATCGATGTCGTAAATGGTGACGTTGTTGCCGTTGCCTTCATAGCGATCCACGAAGTACAGCAGCGAATCACCGATGCCCTTGATCGCCGGAATGTTCAGCTCCATCGGGCCTGGTTTCATGTCCACGCCCCATGCGCCTGAGTCCACAGCACGTTTGTACGCAAACGCAGCATCTTTCACGCGAAATGCGATGGCGCAGATCGACGGCCCATGCACGCGCGCGAAGCTTTGTGCGAACGAACCGGGCTCGGCATTCAGGATGAAATTGATGTCGCCCTGTTTGTATTGCAGCACATTTTTCGAGCGGTGTCTGGCGACGGCGACGAAGCCCATTTGTTCAAACAATTTGCCCATTGCGACCGGATCCGGCGCGGCAAATTCGATGAACTCGAAGCCATCGGTGCCCATCGGATTGTCCCAAGTCTGAAATTGCGAAGCCATTCAAATTGCCTTTTGCGTTGCGTGAAATTGCGAGCCCAAATTTTGCAGGCTAGTTCGAGCAATGATGATGCAAATGTGGCCGCGATTAGGCTTTTTGAGAGCTTATAATTGCTTAATACAATACAAAATAGGCACGTAAATCATGGATCGTACCGATTTGCGCATTTTGGAGACGCTTCAAGCCGACGGTCGTCTCTCCAACATCGAACTCGCAGAAAAGGTCTCGCTCTCCGCGTCGCCCTGCCTTCGCCGCGTGCGCGCGCTGGAAGAGGACGGCATCATCTCCAGTTACGCCGCGTTGCTCAACCCTGAGAAGGTCGGCCTAGGCCTCACGGTACACCTCGACGTTGCCCTCGACAAACGCGACGCCAAGGCGCGGGATCGGCTCAAGGCCGCGGTGCAAACCTGGTCTGAGGTGACCTGGTGTCATTCGCTTTCAGGTGAGATGGATTACACGATGCAGGTGGTGATGCCTGACCTCAAACACTACACCGCGTTTTTAATGGATCGCGTGCTGACGCTGCCCGGCGTAGTGAACGTGAAATCCGCATTCGTGCTGGAGAAGGTCAAAGAAACGACAGTGCTGCCGTTGACCTACGTTGACAGTTGAGCCTTAAAGAGATGGGCAGGTGCTGGTTAATGAGCGTCGTGCCGTTGTGATTGCCCCGGCTCCAGTCGCCATTGGGGCCGAACTGGGGCCATTGGTGGTGACGCGGTTTAGCGGATCGGTCGAGCTGGTCAGGTTGCCGTTGTTGTCGTAGCCGTATTGGGTGATGGCGCTGGTGGGGGCGGCGGTGTACGTGGTGCCGCCGATGTCTTGTTGCAGGCGGTTCAAGCTGTCGATGACGCGAGTCTTAGTCTTTTGTAGAACGCCGCTCGGATCAAATTTTGATTCACCGGTGCGGTTGCCCATGTTGTCTAAGGTGTAGGTGATCTTGTTGCCGCCATTTGCAACAAGGTTGGCGAGTTGACCGTTGGCCACCGATGATCCGTCGCTCAGTCCGACCATGCGGTGCGCGGCGTCGTAGGCGTAGTTGAGCACGCAGCTGACCATGCTATCCGTGCAGGGCTTTCAGCGCTAGCTCCGGCGCAGTCGATACTATTTTTCTTAACGCAGATGCTGGGCCGGTCGGCGCGCGCCGGTCTTGTTCCCAGTTTTGTAGCGTCTTCACGCTCACTCGCATCATGCGAGCAAACTCGACTTGCGTCAGTCCAGTTTGCTCACGTACTTCGCGTACGTGCGGCGTCGCCAGTGCGATGCGGCGCGACGCAGTTCGCTTTCCTTTGCGAATCAACGACGCCTCTTTAAGGCTTTCGCGAGCCTGACCCTTTTGATTTCGGTCTGCGAGATCGAATACCGTAGCGGATAGAAAACACGACCGCCAATACCAGCGACAGAATCCATAGATTTCTCATCATTCGCCCGACGAGATCCATGTCGTTCGTGATCAGCGACGTACCCAGAATAAGCGGCAAGCTTAAAACAGCAGTGAACACAGTCGTTGGCAGCGCCACTTCCGAAAGCAGCGCGACGACTCGACGCCAAATTACATTCATTGGCAACCACCGCATTTTTCGACGCTTGATGCGAAGACATATGCAGCGCCAGCAAACGCAGTGACGCCGATGTCAATACCGTAGCCGTCGCTGCACCCGAAGGCAGAACCGTATGCAATCGCGCCCCCAAGGATGATGCCGCCGCACGAGTAGCCGTAGCCTCCTATGACGGATACGCCACCAATTGAGAAGAACCCGTTAAACACGTTTGGATCAGGGCAAGAACGAGAGTCATGAAAGTCTTGACCACCGCCACTGCCAGATACGGGAACTCTAGGAAGCTCCAAACCAAGGCCGCCACCAACGCCTGATGCATAGCCCTGCGCGCGTGCCCTGATTCCGCATTTGCACTCTGACTTCAGGTCAAAGTAGTAATTGCCTCCGCCTAGAAAAAACGCAGCGCTCGCTCCGCCAAAGAAACCCTCCCACTTAATCAAGCCTCGTGGGTCACGATGACGCATGGGTCGCTGCGAGACATACCCGTATGTACTCGCGCCGCCGCGCAACCCGATCGGGTCGCTCTCAACATATCTACCGATAGATGGATCGTAATCTCTGAAGTAGTTGTAACTCTTAGCCGACTCCGCATCAAACACCTGCCCCGGAAAGCGGTTGTTGACCCTGAAGCTTGCTGCGGTGATTTGACTGGCGGTGCCGGTCACATTCTGCGGATTCCCATTCGGCGCTGACGTATTAAGGCTCGTCCCGAAAGGATCAGATTCCCAACGCCACGTGGCTTTGTTGATGGCGTTGGGGCCTGTGGTTGCTCCTGCCACTGCAACGCTTCGAGTCGCCGCCCTCGGCGTCCCCAGATGATCGGGGTGCAGGTAG
>JBBRVM010000075.1:0-10544 GCA_038246865.1 Burkholderiales bacterium | reverse complement strand
TGTCGTTCCCCAGCGTGGCAAAGCACGTTCACACGTATCTGCCGACGGTATCGACCGAAGCGAGTAACGACTGGACACTCACACCAACGCCGACGCCGCCTTTCACCCCGATACCGATGCCAACGACGGTGACAGGGATCGACTACGGCGTGATGACCCTCCGCCCCGGTGACAGCGCTATCGGACCGTACTACGACGGCACCGCCGACACTGCGTTCGGGTGTGCTACTACCGTTAGCGCGTCGACTTATTCGCCCAACGCTGGCCCTTTGCAAGCCAGCAAAACGACTGTTAACGTTTACGCTAACGGTGTCGGCGGCTGGCGCTATTGCCGTCTGATAACGGCTGAAGTCACGAGTTCACAGTCGATGTACGGTGCGCCTTCAAGCGAAATACGCAAAGCTACGTTCACCTACAGCCCGGCCACCGGTTTGCTCGAAACGGAAAAGGTGCAGGAAGGCGGTCTGCGTGAAATTGCCCTCAGCACCACTTATTCACACGACAGCTTTGGCAACCGCATCCAAGCCAATGTGGTCGGTTGGAATGGCGATCTCAACAATTCAGGTGACCAGACGACCGAAATACGGACGAGTCGAACCAGCTACGACAATCGGGGTCGCTTTGCTACTGGATCGCAAAACGCCCTGAACCACCCCGCGTCGGCGACTTACAGCGATACGTTGGGTGTAACCCTGACGCAGAGCTTTGACGGCCTGATTGTTGAGAGCAAGTACGACAAGCTGGGTCGCAAGGTGACAGAGATTCGCCCGGATGGCACGAAGACTGCCCTATCCTACGCCGCCAGCTCGTTTGGCGGCGTCAAGGTCACCGTAAAAACCACAGGGGGCAGCCAGAGCGTCTCCGAGAGCGACCAACTCGGTCGCGAAGTCTTAAAGTCCGTATTGCTCGACAAACACAACAACACCGCGCCCGTTTGGAGCAACGTACGCACCCTGTACGACCAACGCGGTCGCATCAGCAAAGTATCACGACCATACTTCACAGGCAATGCGGTCATCTATCCGTGTACCCGCAAGTACGACGATCTGGATCGCGTGTACGAAGAAACCTGTGACAACGACGACAGCACGGTTAGCAAGACAACCTCCGCGACGACTTTTAGCGGTTTGACGACGATGGTGAGCGTCACCGCGCTTGACGCTTCGGGTGCGACATCGACTCGCTCCAGCACCAGCGTGCTCGACGCGCGCGGCATGACCAAAACGGTCAGCAATGCGCAAGGCAACACGGTCAGTCACGTCTACGACTCCGCAGGCAATCTCACGAGTACCACGCGCACATTGGGGGCAGACAAAATGGTCACCGCCATCACCTACGATCTGCGGGGGCGCAAGAAAACACTCTCCGATCCGGATACCGGCGCGTACCAGTACCACTACAACGCTTTCGGCGAACTCATACGCCAGACCGACGCCAAGGGCCAGGCCACCAACACGGCATACGACAAACTGGGTCGCGTCACGCAGCGCCTCGCCAATGGTGACCTGACGAGCGTCTATGCGTACGACGACTGCGCGACGAACAACGCGAGCGGCAAATGCTTGGGCAAACTTATAAGCGCCACTGCGAGCGGCACGGCAAGCCCGAGCAACAATAGCAGTACCGGCTACAGCCGCGCGCTTGCTTATGACAGCGTTGGCCGCGTCACCGCGGAGTCGAGCAGCATTGGCCACCCCAGTGGCGTCACGCGCAACTACAGCGCCAGCACCACCTACGATCCCGCCGGCCGTGTCGACAAAATCACCTACCCGAACGGCCACTTCGCCACCCGCATGTACGATCAGGTGGGCGGCTGGAACCAGCTCATTGGCAGCGGTGGAAACGTGCTCTGGCAGGGCGGCGCGGTCGATGCCGAGGCGCACTATCTGAATTGGCTAACGGGCGTCAATCCAAACAATGATGCTTACACCCTTACCAGTACGGCCACCTTCGGAGCGAACACTGGCAGGCTGGCCACCCTAAACACCAGCGGCACGGTACAGAACCTCGCCCTCACCTACGACGGCTTCGGCAACATCAGGACGCGGCTTGATGCGGTGAACGGTTACTGCCAGAGCTGCCTGAACAATCCGACCTCGACCAATGCAGAGAGCTATCGCTACGACACGTTAAACCAGTTAACGACGGCCAACACCTTTGACGGCGCTCAAAACTTAACCTACGACGGCTTCGGCCGCATCTTGACGAAGACCGGCGTTAACGCGGTATCGGGCAGCTACCAATACCTGGGTTCCACCGTCAACGGCAGCACCACCAGCCACCGCATTCAAACGGCGAATGGGCGCGGCTACACCTACGACCTCAATGGCAGCGTAGACACCATCACCAGCACGACGAGCACCAGCGCAGGCCAAGCCGCAGGCACGATCACCCTGAGCTGGACAAGCTTTAATCAACCGATGAGTCTCCCGGTCGCAGCCGCACAAAACGCAGGCGCCACCGCAACAGGCAGTGCCAACGCCGTCATCACGCTGAAGTACGGCGCTGACAACGAGCGCCGACTGGAGCTGCTCCCGACCGACAACACGGTTGTTGGAGCTAATCAAACCGCCAGCCGCTACATCCTGCACAGCGGCTCCTCCTTGTTCTATGACGAGGACGTGCGGCAAGACGGGAGCACCGAACAACGTGTCTACCTTGCAGGTCCACTGGGCATCGTGGCGATGCACGCGACCAACGCTGACGCGAATGGAAATCCGGTCACGCCCACCGGCGCGCAAACGAACGCACAAAACAACAACGGCACCCCGTACACGCTCACCTACTGGCACCGCGATCATCTCGGCAGCCTAACCGTCACCACGGATGAAAACAGCCAGGTCAAAGAGCGCATGCGCTATGACCCGTGGGGCAAGCCGCTGACCAGTGTAGGAAGCACCACCCGAACTGGCGAACGCGGTTTCACCGGGCATGAGCACTTATCCGGTGGCCTCATTCACATGAACGGGCGGGTGTATGACCCGGTGCTCGGGCGCTTCCTCAGCGCTGACATTGTGGTTCAGATGCCGGGGGCGATTGTTAGCTACAACCGCTATGCCTATGTGATGAACAACCCACTCGGGTTGACTGATCCGAGTGGGTATTTCTTTGTCATTGATGACATCATCATCGCTGGATTGATTAGTGCCGGTGTTGGCAGTACGGCTGCGGCGTTTGCAGCCTACGCTGTTATTGGAAGCGCGATCGCGGCGGCCACTGGACATACTACTGCGTCGCGCCGCTTTCTGGCGGCAGCAATCACCATCGCAACTGCGGGAACTTCGTATGCGGCGCTGGGCGCATTCGCAGCGGGTGGTGTTCAATCGGGCTCGCTGGAGGGTGCGGTTCTTGCAGGCTTGCAGGCGGGATTCTTTGCAGCGGCGGGGGGCATTTCTGACGTAGCCATGTTCAACGAAGCTGCGATGGCGGGTGACCTGTCTCCCGCCGCAATGAATGCCAATGCCTTCAACATCGGGGGTCTAGGGCGCGCCGGCATGCACTTCGGTGCGGCGGCGGCGGGTGCGATGTTGCGCGGTGGCGATCCGTTGCGCAGTGGATTCTCGGCGGGCTTTGCCGAAATCGCTGGACCTTTAGTCTCGGGTACTGGGCTTGGTATCGAGAACTTCGCAGCGCACGTCGTTGCAGGTGGCATCGGTGAGGTGATGGCCGGCGGCAAGTTCCAGAACGGGGCGATGACTGGGGCGTTTGCTTGGCTTTATAACCACTACAGAATTGCACGATATAGAAATGCTACGAACAATACGATCACATCGTTTGAACTAAGAGCGCGCCACTATGAGAATCTCATTCGAGAGGTGAATCCTAGTTTTAATTTCGCGGAGGCTCGTCCCACGGGCGGCGTACGCTACACCGAAGATTATGCGCAACGTATCGAGGCTACTGCGATTCGCGAAGTGAATAACGCTTCTAGTCGCGCAGTAAATCAGGTTTGGCGCCACGAGGCAGATACGATTCGATCAGGCGGGTCTGGTACTCGCGACTGGACGTTTCAAGAATCGCGTGAATTGTTAACGAGGGGAAGAGTTTCAGGCTACGAGGTTGATCACATTCAGCCGGTAAGTGTTCGCCCCGACCTAGCGGGTAGTATTTCTAATCTTCAGATACTCAGCCGTTCGGAGCATCTTCGCAAGCACTCTTCATTTCCCTAAATGCTGCACACACACGACATCTTGCAAAGAAACATTCTCGCTATTCCTTCTCCCGCCAACCGAGAATGGCTAGAACTAGCCGCAAACATTCTTTGGAAACGCAGCGTCAATAACTATGATTCTGACCAGCGCGGTGGTTTGCGAATCGGATGGGTCGCCTTAAATTCTCCGCCGCTTTGGTTCCATTTAATCCCCGCTGCCGCCACAATTGGGCAACTTGCTCGAACTGAAGCGCGACAAGAATTCGCGCTACCCGATGAGTTTCGCGATTTCCTTGCTGTTTTCAACGGACCGCTGCTATTTAGAGCACAGTCGGGATCGGCACACCTAGGCTTTAGCGGCCTAGTTGAAGAACAAGACCGACACGACGCCTCCCTCGTAAACGCGGTGGACATAGAACTCGACAATCTTGCATCTCGACTTCCGCATCTGCCCTCAGGATCGTGGAAGATCGGGCGATATGCATGGGATGGCACGTTTGTTTGCATGAACGACTCCGGATATGTGTACCTTAGACGCCGAGCGTCGAACAATGTGTTGCGAAAGTGGATAAGTTTTCGCTCATTTTTGTTGGAAGAGCTGGCGCGTCTTGACGAATATTTCGACGGCAATTGCCTAGCGAAAGATGTTTCTGTGTCGTCGTTGCCAATTTTTTAGTAGTGTAAATGGGGTCAGACATTTGCGAATCAACTTTTCACTTAATGCAAGCGTTTGTGGGGACTAATGCCTTAAAACAGCCAATCTCGACAAATGCACAAATCACGCTTAAGCCCCTATGAAATAGGCATTGCATCGAAAAGCTGACCATCACAACGCCATCGCACGAACCACGTAACCCGAAACGAAAATTGCAGCACTTCTGGAGACAACTTTGAACGACAACGACAACCCACAACCCGCGAGAAACGCTTTCTCAATCTATGTTTCCGCAGCCGCATTGGCTTTGTCTCTTGTCGCAGGCACGTCCGAAGCGCAGACCCCCAGCTTCGCCGCAGTGACAGGTTTATCCGGCGGAGCGGTATCGCTAATCGCTGGAGATCGGAACGCGGCGACTCCGACGCTGGCGGTGGGCATTGCGGGTGTCGGCTTGTTTACGGGCGCAGCAGGGGGCGCAGCCAACGGCACCGCTGTCGGGTGGAGCCCACAAGCTTGCGATACGTGCGCCTACGCGCGCAACGCCGCCTGGGACGACAAGGGACAACTGTGGGTGGCAGCCAGCGGACAAGGGCTGTGGCGTGGTACGCCGGGCGCGAACTTCACCGAGGTGAAGGTGCCGGGCTCAAACATTGTGCAATGGGTCTCCCGCGCCGCCGATGGCAGCATGTGGGCCGTGCTCGGCAATGGCGTGGTGCAGATCAAGCCGGACGGCAGCACCACCGCGATGGGCAAAAATGCGTCGCAGTTGGGATTGGATAAGTTGGCATTGCCTGCTGATGGGGCCGGTGTCGTTTACGCCGCATCCGCAGGCGAGGTGTATGCCATCGACAAGGATGGAGCGTGGATGCCGCTCAAGGCTCCCGCTGATCCATCAGTCATGGCGCAGTCGAAGGCATCGTTGTACATCGGCACGTCTAAGGGCGTCTATCAGTGGAGCAATGGTGCGTGGTCGGCGCTGGGTCCTGTCAATGCGCGAATCACAGGATTAGCCGTTGCGACTGACGGTAGTCTGGTGATTGGTACTGCGAACGCGGGAGTTCAGTACCTCAGTGGAACCACATGGAAAGTCACGGCAAATAGCGGAAATTACGGCGAGAAACGCGTTCTGACGATCGGTACTGACGCCAGTGGCGCTGTTTATGCGGGTCTCAAGGGTGGCTTAAACGTAGTCGAAGGTATTGGGACAATTCCAATTGTTTCGCGTCCCGGAGCCGGGGCTTTGAGGCCATTGGTTGCGGCTAGTGCTGGCTTGCCCGCTGCGGATATTCGCGACATCGTCACGGTAGGAAACGACAGCTACGCACTGGTCAATGGACTGGGCATTTACAGTCGAATAGGAAAGTCGGACAAATGGATTTCGGTCAACGAGACGTTAGACGACGAACCGCTGCAGCTTGCTCAATCGACAACCGCGGCGTACACGATCACGGCGTCAGGCTCGATCTATCGCTTTTCGGCTCCGAATAGCTCCGCCGGCGGGTGGAGCAAGATTGGCTCTGCGGGTGTTATGCCACGTGCCTTCATAGCTGGAAGTGGCGACAGTTTGTGGCTTGCTGGCAACGGAGGCATCGTGCTGACGCGTGCATCGGCTGCGAGCAAATGGGTCATCGCAACCAAAGGTTTGGAGCGGGCTGGTGATGTCTCCCGACTGCAAACGACGAGTAGTGGCGATCTGTTCGCGGGCACCACTCGCGGCGGCGTATACCGGTGGGATCCCAAATCAAGTTTGTGGTTATCGGTAGGCGGCAGCGGACTGCCCATCGTAAATGTCCGGGGGGGACAAGGCAGTACGGCCATCAACGCCCTCGTTCAAGACAACGGCACGCTGTATGTCGGTACCAATCACGGGGTTTACTCTATCGCTGCCAACGCAACAGCCGAAGCCGTGTGGTCATCGGTGGGCGGTGGCTTGCCTGAACCCACGGTGCGCAGTTTGACGGTTGATGCGACTAACCGATTGATCGCTGGTACCTTGAATGGTGCCTGGGTGGTGTCGCCGTCCGTGGCCGGGAAAACTGCTGCTGATTGGGCCGAGTTTGGCCCCACAAAAGGGGAGGGCATCGCGGCAGTAGCGCGCGTCGGGAACGAAGTGCTCGTTGCAACAACGTCTCGACCGGGGAAACCAGGCAAGGTTTTAGTTGGCAGTTAAACGCTCGCGCGTCGTCGGACGGCAACCGTCAAACCGTCTCGGTCACAGTCACGCATGATTGTCCGTCCGGGCGCTCATCCGAAAAAACGGGGAGTTGCCCCCAAACTTTGATCAAATCAACGCCGTATGGTGAGTCATCAGAAAACAGACGCATAGTATTTCCCTTCAGCGGAAAAAGTGTTCATAATCGTCAAAATGAACCCGTAAACTCTCCCCTGTCTGGTCCCCTGTATGGAAAACGTTTCAACCGTCGTTCGCATGCCACTGCGCCGGGACGGCCGCACGGCCAAGCCAGCCCCCGCGGAGACCCAGGCCAGCGTGAAAGACGCGGCGAGCCTGTTGCTGCGAACCTCGGTGTCGTGCAACACAGCCATTGCAAGCTCTCTCGGCACCTATGGTTTGACCTATCTGGAATGGCGCATTCTGACCAAGATTGCGGCGAGTGACGGCATCACGATTGCTGCTCTGGCGCAGGCGATTGGCCGCTCCGCGCCACAAACGAATAACTCGGTGTATCGGCTCGAAGGCAAAGGCTGGCTGTCGTATCAGTCCGACGTGCGCCCCGGCGTTTGCTACATCACGGAGAAAGCCTGGGTAGTTTTGCCCTATCCCGAGGTGCTGATGGATCGGCTGGCCCAGCGCATTGAGGCTACGCTGCCGACCCCTTTCCATGTAACGCAGCTTCACGCGCTGCTTGATCAGCTGATTCAGCCTTAAGTTTCGAATCGAGCACTGCCTTTTCGGTGAGTGCTCTGTTGCGCTCTTCGAGCGCTGCGAGTTGTGCGGCACGTGTGGCCGGAGTCTCAAGCGTGATGCGCCCGAGCAAGCCGCTTCGGTAATCGTTGAGCAAGGTCACTGCGGCTTTTTCGTAGTCCGGGCTGCCACCTTTAATCCGAAAACCGCGTCGTGTGGCAATCGCTTCGATCACGCCGGGGCCGTCCGTTTCGTCGGCATTGAGGCCATAGCGCGCGCTTAGCGCCTCGGGATAGCGCTCAAGTAGAACCTCGCCAAGATAATTCGCGACCTCTTCGTCGATGTACGCATTGACGCCGACGAGATGGCTCGCGGCGAGCAGCAAACCGTCGGTCTCCAGGGCAATTTTGGGCCACATCAAACCCGGCGTATCGTGCAGCCAGGTTCCGTCGGCAAGTTCATAGCGTTTAATCAGTTTAGTCACGGCGGGTTCGTCACCAACACCCGCAATGCGACGGTTCAAAAGTGCATTGATCAGCGTCGATTTACCGACGTTTGGCACGCCCATCATCATGACGCGGAAACGCGGTGTCAGCCCATCGCTCTGCGGAACACCACGGTGCGGTGCGAGCAGTTTCGCTGCGGGCAAAACTCTGCCCGATTCGCCCGCTTTTTTGCAGGACAAACCGATTGCTGTGACGCCTTCCTGCGCGTTGAAATAGTCAAGCCATTGCTGCGTGACGGCAGGATCGGCGAGGTCAATTTTGTTGATGACCTTCAACGCCGGACGTTGCCGCGCGATGCGCATGGCGTCGATGACCGGGTTGCAGGTCGCGGCTGGACAGCGCGCGTCGAGTACTTCGACGACGACGTCAACGCTGCTGAGCGCCTCTTCCGCCTTGCGCTGTGCGACGACCATGTGGCCGGGGTACCAGTTAATTGCCATAGTTAAGTGCCCTTTAGACTTTCAATCGCCAATCAGCTTATCCATGAAAGCCAGCCTGCACAGGGGCTAGAACGTTAAATCACCTGAAATCGACATTAGCCAAAAATAAGTGTCAGCCCCCATGCAGTGGGAATTTATGCCAAAAGCTGAAAACCCACTTTGCCGCTGGACTAGATCAATTCCGTCTGATCGCCAGGACCTTCCGGCAAATCCGGCTCGTCAATGCGCTCGATGCCCGAAAGCTTCTCGCCTTCACCCAGATTGATCAGCGTCACGCCCTGCGTTGAGCGGCCCGATTCACGGATCGATTTCACCGTGGTGCGGATCAGCACGCCGCCCGTGGTGATCAACATGATCTCGTCATCTTTGCGCACCAGTGTGGCCGCAACGACCTTGCCGTTCCTCGTGCTTTGCTGGATGGCGATCATGCCTTTGGTGCCACGACCGTGACGTGTGTATTCGATGATTGGCGTTCGTTTGCCGAAGCCGTTTTCAGTGGCGCAAAGCACCTGCTGCTCTTCGTTTTCCGCGACCAGCATAGCGATGATGCGTTGGGTTTTATCAAGCATCATGCCGCGCACACCGCGCGCGTTGCGGCCCATGCTGCGCACGTCGTTTTCGTCGAAACGCACCGCTTTGCCACTGTCGGCGAACAACATCACGTCATGCGCGCCATCGGTCAGCGCCGCGCCCACGAGGTAATCGCCATCGTCGAGATCAACCGCGATGATGCCGTTTTTCTTCGGACGGCTGAAGTTCTCGAGCGAAGTTTTCTTCACGGTGCCCATGCTGGTGGCCATGAAGATGAATTTATTGGGATCGAAGTCCTTGGTCGACACAATCGCGGTGATTTTTTCGCGCTCCTGCAGCGGGAACAAATTCACAATCGGCTTGCCGCGCGCATTGCGACTGCCTTCCGGCACTTCATAAACCTTCAGCCAGTACACGCGACCGCGACTGCTGAAACACATGATGGTGTCGTGGGTGTTCGCGATGAAGAGCTTCTCGACAAAATCTTCTTCTTTAGTGGCTGTCGCCTGTTTGCCACGTCCGCCGCGTTTCTGCGCGCGATATTCCTCGACCGGTTGCGCCTTGAAGTAGCCACCGTGAGTCAGCGTCACCACCATATCCTGCGGCTTGATGAGATCTTCCATAGAAGTCTCTTCGGCGTTGAACACGATCTCGCTGCGGCGTTTGTCGCCGAATTTTTCCTTGATCTCGGCGAGCTCAGTTTGAATGATTTCGGTCACGCGTTCAGGCTTCGAGAGAATGTCGAGCAAGTCCTGCACCGCAGAAATCACTTCTTTGTATTCGCTGATGACTTTGTCGGATTCAAGCGCCGTCAAGCGCTGCAGGCGCATCTCAAGGATCGCCTTGGCCTGAACGTCGGTCAGGCGATACGCTTGCTCTTTGACCTGCCAGCAGAAGTCCGGCGTGACACCATCAGGACGCAAAAAGTCCACGTTCGCGCGCGAGACCATCTCTTTGACGAGATCGGATGTCCACAGCTTGGCGGTCAACGCAGATTGCGCTTCGTCCGGCGTGGCCGACGCCTTAATGAGTTCAATGATCGGATCGACGTTGGCCAGCGCAACGGCCAAGCCTTCCAGAATGTGAGCCCGCGCCCGCGCCTGACGCAACTGAAACTGCGTGCGCCGCGTGACAACTTCACGGCGATGCAGGATGAACTGCTCAAGGAAGTCTTTCAGATTGAGCAAACGCGGACGCATGTCCACCAGCGCAATCATGTTCATGCCGAAGCTGTCCTGCAGCTGCGTGTTTTTGTACAGATTGTTGAGAACGATGTCCGGGATTTCGCCGCGCTTCAGCTCGATAACGACGCGCATGCCCGACTTGTCGGACTCATCGCGCAGGTCCGAGATGCCTTCAAGGCGCTTGTCGCGTACCAGTTCGCCGATTTTTTGCAGCA
>JBBRVM010000074.1:0-10547 GCA_038246865.1 Burkholderiales bacterium | reverse complement strand
CCAGCGTGAGGTGCGGTTCGTACTCGAATTCGGGCCGCAGAAATTCGTTCAGCGGGCCAAGATACAAGCGATCATGCATCTCGGTCAGCGCGTCGCGTCCCACCTGTGTGGCGAGCCCGACGAACTCGTTCTGCGCCGACCACGCGCCCGTCATCACGACCGGGAACGGTGCCCAGCGGCGCACTACTTTTTGCACATGAGCCGAGAGCTGATCGAGGGTAAGCCTCGAGTGAAACGGAAACACGAGCGTTAGATGCGGCGCGATGAGATTCCCCATCGGATCACGACTGCCACGGAACTGGTCAATCACGCGTTGGTTGGAAAATTGCGGAAACCACACGACGGCCCGACGCGGAAGCGAAGGACGCAGGATGTAGGTGAGTTTTTTGGTGGCCACGACCAATTCATAGCGCAGATCGCGAATGAGCGACGTGCGTTATTGCAGATGCTGCAACTCATCAATCGTGTTGATGTTGGCGAAGGCGGCCTCGTCGTCGAACTGAACTTCAACCACGCAATGCGAGGAATACCAGGCATCAATTTTTCGGCCACCGGATTCGAGGAAGGCGGTGAGGCTTGGCAACAGCGTCGTGCTGCACAGGGTGAATACGGGATGCGCCTGATTGCCTGTTTTCGCGACGGCGAGTTCGGCGATATTCTCTTCAAGCGCCGAATGCAGGCGTGCAACCAGATCGGTGGGCAGGAAAGGCGAATCGCAAGGTGCCGTAATGATCAGCGGCGTTTTGCATGCGATTAATCCTGCGTGCAGCCCAGCCAGTGGTCCTGCGTATCCGCTAATCTCGTCGCTTACGACCGGATAGCCAAATGCGCCGTATTGATCGAGATTGCGGTTCGCGTTGATCATCATCAGCTCGACTTGAGGTGCGATCCGTTCGATCACATGAGCAACCATCGGTTTGCCGCGAAAGGCAACCAGCCCTTTGTCGCGCGAATCCATGCGCCGGCCCATGCCGCCTGCGAGCACGAGGCCGGTGACGCCGTTCATTTCGGTGCTCCGGCTGGAGACGCATCAAAGACAAACCGCCCCGGATCGTTGAACAGCAGAAAGTGCCTGTTCACGGCGCGACCAATCATCGTCATGCCGACCTGTTTTGCGATCTCGTAGCCCATCTGCGTGAGTCCCGAGCGCGACACCAGAAACGGCACGCCCATCTGCGCAGCCTTAATCACCATTTCGCTGGTAAGCCGTCCGGTGGTGTAGAAGATTTTGTCGCCGCCCTCGACGCCGTCGAGCCACATCATCCCGGCAATCGCGTCCACCGCGTTGTGCCGTCCCACGTCTTCAACAAAGTACAAAAGCTCCGGCGTTGCGTTGAAGAGGGCGCAGCCATGCACCGCGCCTGCCTGTTTGTAGATCGTTTCATGTTTGCGCACCAGTTCGGACAGCGCGTAGAGCGTGCTCTGCGTCAATTTCGCGTCGGCTGAGAGATGGATGTCATCGATGTCCGCCATCAAATCGCCGAACACGGTGCCGCTTCCGCAGCCCGTGGTCTTCGTGCGGTGGGCCATCTTTTCGTCGAGATCGATGAGGCCGTTCTTTGTGTAGATCGAAGCTGCGTTGACTTCCCAGTCAATTTGCACTGCGACCAGTTCATCGATGGAGTCGACGAGACGTTGATTTCGCAGATAGCCGATCACCAGCGCTTCCGGGGCTGCGCCGAGCGTCATCAGCGTGAGGATTTCGCGCTTGTCGACGTAGACGGTCAGCGGATGTTCGCCAGCGACAAAGGCGGTGCCTTCGGCACCGTGCTCGTCTTTAGTCGCCACTTCGAAGGTGGAAGGGCGAGCGGCGTTGCTGAGTTGCGGGCGGTAGCGGGCTGGAGCCGAAGTGGAAGCGATGGTTTGCGTCATGCTGCGATGTTAGCCAGACGTAGTAAGCGCAACAAAGTTTGCACCCGTTGTGCGTCAAATCAACGCATTGACAGGCGCTACGAAGCTGCGCATTCTGATGCACGCCCTACTATTCAGCTTTATCACGGAAGCACCATTACACCGGGGCTGAAAAAGAAATAGGGTGCTTATCGACTTATAAATAAAACAGCGTAAGGCCCTTATGCAGTCGTGCTTTCAGGAAAAAGTTTATGGCTTGAACCGTCGCGCTAAAGTGTGTTCGCGAGTCGAGGAGTGCGGCGGCGTCTTTCGTTTCCATACTAAAAAATAGTCGGAATATTAAACGGAGGCAAATGATTCCGCTGGTTGGATGTCAGTCCCGGCTACAGCCGGGAATCAAGGCACCCACGATGATGGGAAAGGCACACTAAGCGACGTCCGTGACCGTTCCGGCGCTCGCGTCCCCATTGGCAACTGAGCTGCGCGTGTACACGGGGCAAGAATAACGCCAAAGAGCACGCAGCTTTGTTTGGGACGCTGTGACCTTGCTGTGAAATGCCCCTCAATTCACGCCGCAGTATGAACTTCGCCAAACGTATGTGACAATCGATCCAAATAGATGTATTGGATGGCGTATGTTGGACAAAGACGGCTTCCGGCCGAACGTCGCCATTGTGATTGCCAATCACAGAAACCAGGTTTTTTGGGGTAAACGGATACGTGAACATTCATGGCAGTTTCCGCAAGGCGGAATTAATCAGGGCGAAAGCCCCGAAGATGCTATGTTCCGTGAACTCCACGAAGAGGTTGGCTTACGGCCGGATCATGTAAGGATTCTCGGGAGAACTCGGGACTGGTTGCGCTACGAAGTGCCATCCACGTGGATAAAGCGTGAATGGCGTGGCAATTATCGTGGGCAAAAACAAATCTGGTATCTGCTCCGGCTGGTAGGTCGCGACAGCGATTTGAACCTGCGCGCTGATACTCGACCCGAGTTTGATGCTTGGCGCTGGACCGACTATTGGGTCGATCTGGATGGCGTCATCGAATTCAAGCGCGATGTGTACAAGCGCGGGCTCGGTGAGCTTGAGCGCTTTTTGCATCAGGGCAAACCGCAAACCCGGCGCGAACGGATGTTCGGATCAGGCATGAATCTGCCACCCGATGCGCAGATGCCCTTTTCGGAGCATCCGCTCCCAGCTGAAACCGAATAGAAAAAGGCCGCAACTGCGGCCTTTTTTCATGCTTTGGTGTATCGGCCTAAAAGCGTCCGCGCAGGGCCGCGCCCGTACCCGCCACCCCCCCAAGCACGATGCCGACGATCATCGCCAATACGATGTAGCTCACCACGATCAACGCGGTGTAGCCAATTGACTTACCCTGCGGGTTCTTCATCAATGGTGACAGGCCCAGATAGAGGAGGTAGAGCCCGTACAGCCCCGCGAGGATTCCAAGGACGCTCAACATAGGCACCAGCGCAAACACGCCAGCGAGCCACACCGGGGTGGAGGCGTAGATGATGACCTTAAGCGCGGCGGTTGGGTCTTTTTGACCGTCAAATGTGGGTGCCAGCGCGTTGACGATCAACGCCACCACATAAATGACGGCGAGCCCGAAAACGTAACCCAGAACCATTGAAACCAGCGCGCCCGCAATCGGGGTACGAATGGTGCCAACGATAGGTAACGACACGCCGATGAGCGTCGACCCCAACATCCCGCAGACGGCAGGAATAGCAGCCAGAATCATCGCGTAACCGGTAAACAACGACTTGACATCGGCAGGCTCTGCCGCGATTTTTTCCCATTCGGTCTTGGGCGTCAGGATGATCGCCTTGACCCGCTCAATCAGTTTTGCAAAATCCACTTTTTAGTTCTCCCCTGTGTTGAGTATGCTCATAACTATGCTCATCGTAAGACGAAACGTGTGACGAAATTTAGCGACACGTCTGCACAGCGCAAATAAGTGTATGCGCTAATGGCCACTTGCGTTCGACTTTGAGTGCGATTTACGGTCAGTCTCCGGAGGTGATCATGCCGGCTGAGCTCACTGCTGCCCTCTGGACAGTGATTTCGTCGCCCGTTAACCCACCGCGCTGCGTCCACGCGACTCTGGTGCCGTTGGCGTTAATGGCGGCATGATCAATGCTGCCTTCGCCCAGTTGCACGCGCGTCCCGGTTGCGAAGTCGAGCCACGCTACCGAGTCAGTCTGTGCCAGACGCTCATGAATCACGCCATAACGGCCATCGCCTGAGAGTTGCCGCACCCGCACGGTGCGAGCCATCGGTCTTGTGTACTTCGGCTTCCCCGTTGACCATGGCACGATGGACAGCGCGCCCTCCGAGTAGACCTTCACATATTGCGCGCCTGGAATAAACGTCGCTTCGTCCTTGCCCATCCATTTTGGCGATTCGCGACGAGCGAGTGATCGTAGTTGCCAATTAGCGTTGGCGTTAGCGTTGGCGGCGTCGCTCAAATCAAAGTTCAGGAGCGTTTTGCCATCCGGCGCGAAACCAAGCTCGACGTTGCGACCGACCCCGGTTTTGGCGATGCGCTTGCCACGTTTTGTATAAAGTTCCAGCGTGCGTTCTTCATCGGGATACTGAATGGCAACGGCGATCAGGGTGCCCCGCGCATCAGCGTCTATCACGCGCCCTGTAGTTTCGATTTGACCCAGAATCGCGCAGCTAGCGGCATCATAAAAACGTAACGAATCGTGTTCGCGCCGGATGCGCTCAATCGCGATACGGCGGTTAAACGAAAAGAACGACGGAGCGTTGATCGCGCAGATTTTTTTGGGCTCAGGAAAGCCGACTTTCCATTGATACAAGCCCGGTGATTCGGTTCCGGGCGCGCTCAGAAGGATCGATAGCGTGCCGTTTGCGAGAATTTCGACGTCAACCAACTCGCGCGATTTGACCGTCCACGCGAATGCTGGCGCCGCCAGTAGCGCGATGAGCGCAGAGATCATCGCGTGGCGGAAGAATGCGTTAGCCAAGTTCAAGCAATACCGGTTGATGATCTGAAACACGGGTATCGAGATTGATCTCCATACGTTTGACGCGTGACGCCAGCGTGTCGCTCACGAACATGAAATCGCACGCAATTGGCACTGGGCCGTAGCGCCGGTCATGAAGGCGAAAAGTGGGCGCATGCGGCGTCTTGGGACGAGCGAGCGTCCATGCATCGTGCAATACGTTCACACTCCCTTGTGGCGCACTGAGCAACGCGTACTCCGGGCTGTCAGTCTCGAAATTGAAATCGCCGGTCAGGATGCAGTGCTGCGTGTGCGGCTTGCTCTGAAACGGCGAACCGGTATCGTCAATCAGCGGTGGGGTCGCGGCGTGCGCGCAACCCTCGCGGTGTAGCCGTAATAGTTCTTGCGCCTGCGCCATTCGCATCGGCGGTGAATAGAACTCCAGGTGTGTAGTCATGAAGCGCACCGGGCCGAACGGCGTCATCACCGTTGCGCTGGTGCACATCCGCGGCATGCTGCGCACGCCGCCAGGCGTCGCGTCGGCCGGATAAGGTAGCGCGTGGTGACGCACCTGCGCCACAGGCAGCCGCGTCGCGATGAGATTGCCGAAGCGCTGACGTGACTTGCCATCAGGACTTAACTCGTCGACTGCTGCGCCGAAGAAAACATCAAATCCCGGCAGCAGTGACTTTAGAATTTCCGGTTGATTGTGCGAAGCGTCGCCATCGAGGCGCGGATAGTTGATTGCGACTTCCTGCATGCAGATCACGTCGAAGTCCGCCATGTCGCGAGCGTCCTTGACGACTCGGGCAATGTCGATCACGCCGTCGAGGCCGCAGAACCACTGCACGTTCCAGGTGATGATTTTCATTTGATCCCGGCGCGCATGAAAGATTGAACAAATTGACGCTGAAACAGCAGGAACGCCGCGAGCAGCGGGGCGGCGGTCAGCAATGTGGCGGCGGTAATGATCGACCAGTCAATGCCCTGATCGGTCGACGCAAATACTTGCAGGCCAACGGTCAGCGGACGCGAGTTCACCGAGTTCGTTACCACCAGCGGCCACAAGAAATTGTTCCAGTGATAGCTGACAGATACGAGCGAAAACGCAACGTAAACTGGCTTTGCCAACGGCACATAAACACGCCACAAAATTTGTAGCGAAGTCGCACCTTCCATCGTCGCCGCTTCGACTAATTCTTTTGGAATTCCCTTGAACGTTTGCCGCAGCAGAAAGATCGCAAAAGCCGACGCGAAGTAAGGTAAGCCGATGCCGAGCAGCGTATCGATCAACCCGAGTTTGCTCATCGTCTTGTAGTTCTCGACCAGCAGGATATCCGGCATGATCATGAGCTGCACCAGCACCAGTGCGAACAGGATGTTTTTGCCGCGAAACTCGAAGCGAACGAAGGCATAGGCCGCCAGCGTGCACAACACCAGTTGCGCCGCCAGAATCATCGTAACCAATACTGTCGTATTGAAGAAATATCGAGCGAACGGAGCGGCGGCCCATGCGCGCTCAAAATTCTCAAGTGTCAACGGCGCGGACAGTGAAAACTTCGCCGAGAATTCGGAGGGATGGAAGGCGGTCCAAACAGCGTAGAGCAGTGGCAGTACCCAAAGGATGGCCAGCAGCCATGCCGCAATTGTGTCGACGACGGGTGAATTTTGCTGAAATGCGGAAGCAGACATTTCAGTAGTGTGCCTTTTTGTCGAGCACGAAGAATTGCAATAGCGCCACGGTAGCGAGCAAGATGAGAAGCACGACCGTGAGGGCAGCCGCATAGCCCTGATCCCAATACTTGAAACCTACTTCGTACAGGTGGTAGAGCAGCAAGCTCGTCGCGTTATCCGGTCCTCCGCGCGTCATCACGACGACGTGATCAACCATGCGAAATGCGTTGATAACAGCGTTCACCAAAACGAAGATCGTGGTCGGCATCAACAGCGGCCACAGCACGCGCCGGAAGAAGAACCAGCGGCCTGCACCCTCGATTGCTGCCGCCTCACGCAGACTTGGGCTAATGCCTTGTAGCGCCGCGAGATAGAAGATCATGAAGAAGCCCGCTTCCTTCCAGATCGCAACGACTGTGATGCTGGCAAGTGCGGTTGACTTGTCGCCCAACCAGTTCTGCGATGGCAGGCCAAACACGCCACCGATTTGTTCCAGCAATCCGTAAGTCGGCGTGTAGAAAAATAGCCAGATATTGGCCACGGCGATCATCGGTAAAACGGTCGGTGTGAAGTACGCCATGCGCAAAAAACCGCGCCCACCGATGCGCCCATTGACCCACAGCGCCATTGCCAACGCCAGTCCAACCGAGAGCGGAATCGTAGCGAGCGCAAACCAGAGGTTGTTGCGCAACGCTTGCCAGAAAACCGGATCCTCAATCATCGACGCATAGTTGTCGAGTCCGACAAATACGCTCGGGCGGTTCGGCTTCGGCGTCGACATGAAACTGTCGATGATCGTCGCTACCGCCGGGTAATGCGTGAACGCTACCAGCAGCACTAGGGCCGGCAGCAACATCAGCCAGGCTTGGGCTTGATGTTGGCGGTTCACGCGTTTTTCATTGCTGAGCCGTAGGGTGGGCACCCCGTGCCCACGCCGTTGCGCCATAACGAGCTTCGTGGGCAGAGGCTGCCCACCCTGTGGGCTCTATTTCTGACTTTCAAAGTGCCGAATCCGACAGTACTACTTGTACGACTTAAGCAACCGCTCCGCCTCACGCTGCGCATCTTTCATCGCGGCTTCGGCCGTTTTGCTGCCTGTCAATGCTGCCTGCAAACCATCATTAAACGCCTTGGTCACGCGCTGATTGTCGTGCGTCGAGAGCTCGGCAACAGCGTATTGCAACTGATCGCGTGCAACGGCTGCTGGCGGAAACTCGGCTGCGTATTTCTTGAGCGCGGTGGTGTCCCATGCGGCGGGTGATACGGCGACGTAGCCCGTCTCAATTCCCCACTTTGCGGCGCGCTCTGGCTGCGTCAACCATTTGGCGAACTTGAATGCCGCTTCTTGCTGCGCTGGCGTTGCCTTCTTGAAAATGTAGAAGTTACCGCCGCCAGTCGGCGATCCGCGTTTCTTGCCAGTCGGCAGCATCGCAACCCCGAAATCAAATTTGGCGTTGGAGCGGATATTGGTGAGGTTCCCCGTTGTCGTCCAGATCATGGCAGCTTTCTTCTCCATGAAATCTTTCGGCGTAGTGCCCCATTCCACAATACCGGTCGGATGCACGCCGTGCTTTTTTGAGAGATCGATCCAGTATTGCAACGCCTCAATCACCTTCGGATCATCGAACTTCGTCTGCGTCCCAGCCTCGTTGGCAAGGATTACGTCGTTCTGCGTCGTCAGCCCCTGAAATAACCAGTAGGGAAAGCCGCTCGATGGAATCTGCACTCCGAATTGTGTGATCTTTCCGCTGGCGTCTTTCTTGGTGAGCTTCTGTGCCATCGCGGTCATCTCAGCCCACGTCTGCGGTGGTTTGTTGGCATCTAGTCCTGCTTCCTTGAACAGTTCTTTGTTCCAGTAAAGTACGACAGTTGAGCGCTGAAATGGCACGCCCCACGTCTTGCCACCTATTTGGCCATTCAACAGAAACGCCTTGTAGAACCCGGCAAGCCACGCTTTGTCATCAGCCGTTTTCACGAAATTGTCGATAGGCACGATTGCGTCCTCATCGATCAGCGTGAACGTGTCGGTTGACAGCAATACTGACGCAACTGGAGGCGTACCCGCCTTGTTCGCGGTCAGTGCTTTTACGATGGTGTCCTGATAGCTTCCCGCGTAAATCGGCGAGACTTTGATCGTCGGATTTTCTTTGTTGAAATCCGTGGCGAACTGATCGATGTATTTAGTAATCGGGCCCCCGACCGCGACCGGGAAGTAGAACGGCACTTCCGTGACCTGAGCGTTTGTGTTCGCCGCAGCTCCTATGGTTGCCAACGCAAGCGCGGCGCTAATGATCGTAAAGTTGCGTTCCATGATGTCATCCTCCGTTGATTTAAGTACCCGTTTGTTACTCGACGCGTTGACCGTCGTTGTCAAAATAGTGAAGTGAATCGCGCGACCAGGCTAGCTGGACGGCCTGCCCGGCGTCGAATACCTGCTGACCGGCCATGCGCACTGCGACCTGTTCGCTCCCGATCCGACAGCGTATCAGTGAATCCGCGCCCAGATACTCGCTGGCGGTGATGGTGGCTGGTATTTCACCGCCCAAGGCGACATGTTCGGGCCGGATTGCCACATGTGTCGCTCCGGAAGGCTTGCCATGTACCTCCGAAATGGAGCCTTTGATCGTTTCATCCTGCAACGCCATCACACTCATGGGTGGCGTACCGATGAATCCCGCTGCGAAAACAGTCGCCGGTCGAGCGTAAATTTCGCGCGGTGAGCCAATCTGTTCAATGTGCCCGCGATTGAGCAACACCACCAGATCAGCCATGCTCATTGCTTCGGCCTGATCATGCGTCACATAGACAACTGTCAAACCGAGCTTTTGTTGCAGCGCACGCAACTCCTGCCGCATCTCCTGGCGCAACTGCGCATCCAGATTCGAGAGTGGTTCATCCATCAGGCAAATTTTTGCGTCCGCCACCAGAGCGCGCGCCAGCGCAACGCGCTGCTGCTGACCACCGGAGAGCTGCGAAGGCTTGCGGTCACGCAGCTTTTCAAGGCCCAGCAGCGTGAGCACGCGGGCCAATCGTTCTGATTGTTCCTGCTTCGACGCCTTGCGTACCTGAAGCCCGAAGACAATGTTGTCGGCGACGCTCAAGTGCGGGAACAGGGCGTAGTTCTGGAACACCATGGCCAGGTTGCGATGCGCCGGCGGCTTGTTGGTAACGTCTCGCTGGCCGACCAAAATCTGCCCTGCACTCGCGCTGTCGAGGCCAGCAATCAAGCGGAGGGTCGTTGTCTTGCCGCATCCGGAGGGTCCAAGCAACACGGTAAAGCTACCCTCGGGAATCAGCAGATTGGTTGGCGACAGGGCAACGACGTCGCCCCAAAGCTTCCCGACACCCCTTAACTCGATCTGGCTCACAACACTCGATTCAGAAAACTCATAATCTAATCATTGGATTATGACTGGGTTACGACAGTCCATTAACATCGTGAGCGATATTTTTGAAATCAGCTCATCATGGCCACGAAGAATACGTTTGATTGCAGTAAGTGTCCTGGCTATTGCTGTAGCTACGACTACATCGAAACCAAGCCTAGCGACGTTACCCGGCTGGCGAAGCATCATGCGATTGCCGTAGACGTGGCGCGTGAAAAGTTCACCAAAGAGGTCACGCACGAAGGCACAACGATGCGAGTGTTAAGGCATCGAAAGGATACCGTTTACAAATCGATGTGCATGTTCTTCGACCAGAGCGAACGGCGCTGTACGATTTATGAAGGGCGTCCTCAGGTCTGCCGCGACTACCCAAATGGCAACACCTGCGGCTACTTCAACTTCATCAAGTTTGAAAGGAAACATCAGGGCGATGAAGCCTTCATTCCTTCTGCCTAGCGCCATGTTTAGAGCTTGTCGCGCGACTTTCCGGTTCGTCATCGCTGTGCCGCTCCTGATGATGGTTGCCTGCACCCAGGCTCCCACGGTTCCGAGGGAAGACCCTGCGGTACTTCAGCCGACACCTGCCCCAATACCGGTCGTCGTTGCAGCTCCACCGGTGAACGAGCCGGTTTCGGCCATGCCTGCCATCCCGCCTGTTG
>JBBRVM010000073.1:0-10592 GCA_038246865.1 Burkholderiales bacterium | reverse complement strand
TTCATCGGCACCGCAGCGCCGTTGAGTTCAATCGCGCGAAGAATCGTGGCTTCGAGCAGCGGGATGAAGCCCTTTTGCCAGGCGTAACCGAGCACGAAGAGATTGGTGGCAATCGAGTCGCCCATCAGGCGAGTCGCGACTTTCGTTGCGTCCATGAACCACGCCGAGTCCGCACCGCAGGCTTCAGTAATTTCGCGCTCCATGCTGCCGAGCGGGAATTTCAGGTTCGCGTTGTGGGTGAAGGTGGCGGGCATCACGATGCCCGAATTGATGATCGCCCTGGTGACGCCAACGGCCATCTTCGCGAGTGAATCCTCGGCCGTAGTGGTGAGCACATCACAACCCAGCACAAGATGCGCCTCGCCCGCCGCGACGCGCGTAGCGTGCAGCATTTCCTGCGTCGGTGCGATGCGGATGTGGCTCATGACGGAGCCGTTCTTCTGCGCGAGCCCCGACATATCGAGGATCGTCATGCCCTTGCCTTCAAGGAAGGCCGCCATACCAAGCACCTGACCCACCGTCAATACGCCGGTACCGCCGATGCCGGTGGCAAGGATGTTGTACGGCTTGTCGAGCGCGGGAATCGTCGGTTCCGGGATGTCACCGAATTCGACAGCGCCGACTTTCGCAGGCTTCCTGAGTGCACCGCCTTCGACCGTGACGAAGCTTGGGCAGAACCCATTCACACACGAATAATCTTTATTGCAACTCGACTGATCAATCGTGCGCTTGCGACCGAACTCGGTCTCCAGCGGTATCACCGAAACGCAGTTAGATTTCACGCCACAATCGCCACAGCCCTCGCATACGGCTTCGTTGATGACGACGCGTTTTGCCGGGTCGGGGAACTTGCCGATTTTGCGACGACGACGCTTTTCGGCGGCGCAAGTCTGGTCGTACACGATGATGGTGCAACCGGGTGCGTCGCGGAATTCGCGCTGAATTTCATCGAGCCGTTCGCGGTGATAAACCGGGCAATTCGCTGGCAACGCAACGCCTTCGTATTTCTCCGGTTCGTCGGTGATGACGCACACTTTTTTCACGCCCTCAGCGATCACTTGCTGAAGGATCGTGAGCGGCGACAGCGGCCCGTCATGGGGCTGGCCACCGGTCATTGCGACGGCATCGTTGTACAAAATTTTGTAGGTGATGTTGACGCCCGCAGCGACGCTCGCGCGAATCGCAAGCAAGCCTGAGTGGTAGTAAGTCCCGTCACCCAGGTTCGCAAAAATGTGCTTCTCGTCGGTGAACGGTGCCTGCCCAATCCACGGCACGCCTTCGCCGCCCATCTGCGTGAAGGTGCTCGCGCGATCCATCCACACGGCCATGTAGTGGCAGCCGATGCCCGCGACGGCGCGCGAGCCTTCGGGCACGTTGGTGCTGGTGTTGTGCGGACAGCCGGAGCAGAAATACGGTGCGCGAGCGATGTCGATCACCTTCTTCGCGAGCACGCGCTCTTTCTCGTTGATCCACTCGACGCGCTGCTTGACCCGGTCACTCACGTAGAACTTCGCAATGCGTCCCGCGATCACACGCGCGATCATCGCAGGCGTCAACTCCGACGGCGCGGGCAACAGCCAGTCGCCATGCGGACGCACCCATTCGCCCTTGGCGTCGAACTTGCCGACGACCTGTGGACGCACTGACTCTTTCCAGTTGTAGAGTTGCTCTTTCAGCTGATATTCGAGCACCTGACGTTTCTCTTCTACGACGAGAATTTCCTCCAGCCCCGACGCAAATTCGTGCACGCCTTCAGGCTCCAGCGGCCACACCATGCCGACCTTGTAAACGCGCAGTCCGATGGCCTTCGCCAGATCATCATCAATGCCTAAATCTTCCAGCGCCTGACGCACGTCAAGATACGCCTTGCCCGCTGCCATGATGCCCAAGCGCGGACGCGGCGAATCAATCGCGATGTAATTCAATTTGTTTACACGGGCGTAATGAATCGCCATGTAAATCTTGTAATCGTGCATGAGCTTTTCCTGCTCAAGCGGCGTGTGTGGCCAGCGAATATTCACGCCGCCTTCGGGCAACGGAAAATCAGTCGGGATGATCGGCTTGATGCGATCCGGATCGACAATCACGCTAGCGGTCGACTCCACCGTATCGGTCACTGCCTTCATGCCCACGTAGCAGCCGGAGTAGCGGCTCATCGCATAGCCATGCACGCCAAGATCAAGATACTCCTGCACGCCCGCCGGGTACAAAACCGGAATGACCGCGCTGATGAATTCATGATCGGACTGATGCGGCAACGTGGACGATTTCGCGCCGTGATCGTCACCCGCGATCAACAAGGCGCCGCCAAATTTGCTGGAACCGGCATGGTTCGCATGCTTGAACACATCGCCGCAGCGATCCACGCCCGGCCCCTTGCCGTACCACATGGCGAACACGCCGTCGTACTTGGCCTGCGGATACAAATTCAGTTGCTGTGTGCCCCAGACGGCTGTCGCGGCGAGCTCCTCGTTCACACCCGGAACGAAAGTGATGTGCGATTTGGTGAGGTGCTTTTTCGCCTTCCACGCGTTCTGGTCAATTGCGCCGAGCGGCGAACCGCGATAGCCGGAAAGAAAGCCACCCGTGTTCAAGCCAGCGTTCTCGTCGATTTGCCGCTGCAGCATCATCAGCCGCAACAGCGCGTGCGAACCATTCATGTACATGCGCCCGGAGGGCAGCGTGAACCGGTCGTCGAGCGCGACGTCAGTCATGGCCTTCTGCACGGCCTCCGGCAGTGATGAGACGGGCAGCGGGGCTTGGGACATCGGTGGCACTCCTTGATGACGCACGCTTTGCGGGATCGCCGCTGCATGCTGAAGATTGGGCTATTAGGTCAATTATGTTGACCTTTTTTGCAACACCCGAAATTTACCCGTTTTTGGCGCGTTTGTCTCCATCAAAAATTCGGATTGGGCGCACGGATATCTTGTTCAGCTTTTAGTCTTATCGACCACTGTATTAGGGCTAGCGGCCAAAAACCGTACTTGTCGACTTCCTGTCAATTCTGACCCATTCCCCAGTAGAGCCGTCTTTTCAACAAAAAGCCAATAGACCCACCGATTTCCCGACCCCAGACAGAGGTCACCTTTGACTAGCATCGTTGCATGACCCAAAAATCCGACTTCACTTTCTTCCACCGTCTGCGCGTTCGCTGGGCCGAGGTGGACTTGCAGCGCGTGGTGTTCAACGGCAACTACCTGCTGTATTTTGATGTGGCGTTCACCGAATACTGGCGCGCCACCGGGCTGCGTGATCCGATTGGGCAGCAGAAGGAAGGCGTGGAGCTTTTTGTGCGTAAGGCGCAGATTGAATATCACGGCTCAGCAGGATTTGATGACGAGCTGGACATCGGCGTGCGCTGCGCAAAACTCGGTTGCAGCAGCATGACCATCGCGATTACTATTTTTCGCGGCCATGAGCATTTGATTGATGGCGAACTGATTTACGTTTACGCCAACGCGCAGGAGAAAACATCCGTGGCGATTCCGGAGGCGTGGCGGGCGCGGATTGGAGAGTTAGAGAAAGTGTTGCCGCCAGCACCGTAGGAGCGGCGAAAGCCGCGAATGGTGCCACGGGTTGACTGGTGTTCGCGGCTCTCGCCGCTCCTACAAGAACAGTGACTCAAACCCCTGCCGTCATCCCGCCATCCACGTACAAAATGTGCCCGTTAACAAAGTCGCTCGCGGGGGCGGCGAGGAAAATGATCGCACCCTTTAGTTCATCGACATTGCCCCACCGCCCAGCGGGTGTACGCTGTTTTAACCAAGACGTAAATGCGGCGTCCTGCACCAATGCCTGCGTCAGCTCAGTATCGAAATACCCCGGCCCCAAACCATTGACCTGAATGCCATGTTTGGCCAGCTCCACACACATGGCCTTGGTCATCATCTTGAGCGCGCCCTTGGTAGTGACGTAGGGCACGATGTTGGCCCGACCCAGCTCGGAGTTCACCGAACAGACGTTGATGATCTTGCCTCGTCCGCGCGGCACCATGTGGCGCACTACGGCCTGACTCACGGTGAAGGCGCTCGTCACATTGGTGTCCATCAGTCGCCGAAAATCCCCGAGCGGAAAATCGGTGAAGGCGTTGCGAATCTGGATGCCGGTGTTGTTGACCAGAATGTCGATCGGTCCGATGTTGCGCTCGATAGCTTCGATGTTTTCAAGCACTGCGGAAGCGTCGGTGACGTCAAACGCCCGGACGCTGGCGACCTCTTTGCGCGTCGCAAATTCAGCGGCGACACGCTCGCACTTGGCCACATCACGCCCGTTGATGATGACGTGCGCGCCGGAGCTTGCCAGCGCCTGTGCGAGGGCAAGACCAATGCCTTGTGACGAGCCGGTCACCAGCGCGCGTTTGCCGGATAAATCGAAAAGGGGGTGTGGTGTATTCATGGCGCAAATGTAGCGCCGCCCGTCGCGCTGCAGCCTGCGGTGGCTCATTTGTGTCGGGTCAGGATCGGCAAATCGATAGCGAACCGACGCGCGGACACGCTATCCTTCTCAGGGCTACACTGCTACGAAATTACAAACAAAAGAGGAGGATTTATGAACAACATTTGGAACAAAGTGGGGCTGGCTTGCGGCTTTGCGCTTGTGACATCCGCGTTACCCGCCGCTGCACAAACTCGCAATGCCGCGTTATTCGCCGCCGCCGAAAAAGCGCAGCCAGCGATGATCGAAACCTTACGCGAGTTGGTGCTCATCGAATCGGGTTCTGGCAATATCCCCGGCCTGATTCGCATTGCGGACTATGCCGAAGTGCGCCTCAAATCGCTGGGCGCAACGACCGAGCGCATCAAAGTACTCGATAGCGAGCGCGTTATGGTCAAAGGCGTGCTGACGGGTAGCGGCGCGCTCAAGGTCATGCTGCTTGCGCATCTGGACACGGTCTATCCGGAGGGCATTCTCGCGACGCAACCGATTCGCACCGATGGCAACAAAATGTTCGGTCCCGGCATCGCCGACGACAAAGGCGGCATGGCGGTGATCCTGCATTCACTGGCGATTTTGCGCGATGCCGGCTGGAAAAACTATGCGCAAATCACGGTACTATTTAACCCGGATGAAGAAAGCGGCTCTGTCGGTTCCGGAGAGACGATCGCGAAGTTGGGTGAAATGCATGACGTGGTTCTCTCCTACGAGCCGACGGCGGCTAAAGCCGTGGCGAAGGAAGAAGGCGTGTTGCTGGGGGCGGCGGGCACAGCCACCGTGACGATGGAAGTCAAAGGCAAAGCCTCGCATGCCGGTGCAGCGCCCGAGCAGGGACGCAATGCGCTGATCGAACTCTCACATCAGATTCTGGCGACGCAGGACATCGCGAAGACGATCCCCGGCGCGCAGCTCAACTGGACTTACTCACAAGGCGGGCTGGTACGTAATCAGATTCCGGAGCGTGCATACGCCACAGCGGATGTCCGTCTGCTCGCGCCCGACACTGCCGAGAAACTTCGCACGGCCCTTCAAGCAAAGGTGGCCGAAAGCAAACGTGTTCCGGAACCCGAGGTTATCGTGAAACTGGAAGTGGGGCGGCCAGCTTTTCTGGGCGGAGAACGCGGCATGGCACTGGCGAAACGTGCGCAATCAATTTACGGCGAACTTGACGGTCGTAAGCTGGCGATTTTCCCGATGACCGGCGGCGGCACCGACGCCGGATACGCCGCTCGTTCCGGCAAAGCCGCCGTGCTCGAGAGCATGGGCTTGCCGGGCTGGGGCTATCACGCGAAAGACGAATACATAGAGATTGATGCGATCGTGCCGCGCTTGTACTTGACGACGCGGATGCTGCAAGACCTGGCGATCAACCCTGCAAAATGAATTAGGAACGGAGACCCCGTATGTTGATGGCAATGCTCTACGGCGCCAAAGATTTGCGCCTCG
Organism: Burkholderiales bacterium; assembly: GCA_038246865.1. Lineage (GTDB taxonomy): Bacteria > Pseudomonadota > Gammaproteobacteria > Burkholderiales > Casimicrobiaceae > Casimicrobium. The sequence continues at coordinate 4,709 of JBBRVM010000073.1, read as the reverse complement.
AACGGGGTGACGACCCGGTAGTCGGCGCGGGACAGGTGAAAGTGCGCTTTGGAGCAGGCGGCATTTGCGGCAGTGATTTGTCGTACTTCGGCAAGGGCCGCGTGGGTGACTTTGCGGTGATGCAACCGCTCTGTCTTGGGCACGAAGTTTCAGGCGAGGTTGTTGAGATCGGTGCCGATGTTTCCCGCATCAAGAAGGGGGATCGCGTCGCGATCAACCCCAATCAGCCGTGCCGCGTTTGCCGCACCTGCATGGCGGGCAAAGGGCATCTCTGCTTGAAGATGAATTTCTACGGCAGCGCGGCGATATTTCCGCACATTCAGGGTGTGTTTCGCGAGGTGATTGTGGCGACCGAGGCGCAGTGTTTTGTGGTGCCGCAAAGCTGCGATTTCCGTACGGCTGCGATGGCGGAGCCGCTGGCCGTGGCGCTGCATGCAGTTCGTCGCGCGGGTTCACTCGTCGGCAAAAGCGTTTTGGTGACGGGCGTCGGGCCGATTGGTAGCCTTTGCGTACTGGCAGCGCGCCGCGCCGGGGCCGTGCATATCGCGGTGACCGATGTGGCCGATGCTGCGCTGAAGCGGGCTGAAGTGTTGCGCATAGACGAGGCAGTGAACGCGGTTTCCGGCGCTGAAAAAGTCGAGAGCTGGTATGCCAACAAAGGCACATTCGATGTGGCCTTCGAATGCTCCGGCAATTCCGCAGCGATCAGCTCCGCGATTCAAGCGACAGCCTCCGGCGGCTGCGTCGTGCAGGTCGGAATGTTGGGCGTTCCCACCGCAGATATTCCGGTCAACCGGTTTGTGTCGCGCGAAGTGGATCTGCTCGGCGCGTTTCGCTTTGATGGTGAGTACGGTGCGGCCGTGCATGAGCTAGCACACGAGTTGATTGATGTGTCGTCTCTGCTAACCCATACCTACAAAATGACCGCAGCGAACGATGCGTTCGCGATGGCGGCGGATCGCTCGCAGAGCATGAAAGTGCATCTGGTCTTTTGACCGACGCGACTAGTCTGCCCCCTCGTAAACGCGGGGCCGCGACGGCCCGGCGACCTTTGCCGAATGCATCGCCTCATCGGCTTTTTTAACCGCCGACACGACGGTTTCTACACCGCCAGGTACGATCACGAACAGTCCCATGGATCCCTGAATCTGAAAGGCTTGCCCTCCGCCGGACAAATCACGGCAAAAATGACAACCGCCGGTACACAATGCGCCGAAAAGCGCATTCGCCCGGCCACTGCTTCGAGCACGATGGTGGTCGCGGTGCCGCAAAACACCATTCGAAAAAAGAAGAATGCGAGCAGGCCGCTATCGGTCGCGGAGAAAGCGAGCCAGGGATCCAAGCCAATCTCGCTGTAGATTGATTCACCAAACATCAAACCGAAACCGACGACCGCAAACAGTGTGCACGAAATGTAGAAGTCGCCTAAGGTTTTTAATGTATCAAAGGCACTATGACAATGTAATATCAGGGTGTTGTCATAAATTTTGCCGAGAGTGTCGCATTGTTGAATTTCCTGAATTTTGGGCTCGTGGTCAGCTCACCAAAGCGGCATCGTTTGAGTCTTGCTGCACTAGCTTTGTCCATTGGCTTTACAACTCATGCCAAAGACATAGTCGTTGCCCAGATCGCGCCGCAAACCGGCGTTCAGGCGAGTGCGGGCAAGGCATACACCGCTGGGTTGCGTCTGGGATTCGATGCGATCAATGCAACGGGCGGTGTCAATGGATCGCTCATTCGCCTGGTGACGCTCGACGATGGCTACAAGCCGGACGAAACGGTGCGTCTGGCGAAAGAAGTCATCGCCAAAGAAAACCCGGTGGCGCTCGCCGCGACGGTAGGCACTGCCAATGCCGAAGCGCTCATCAAATCGGGGGTGCTGTCCGACACCGGGCTCTCACTCGTTGGCCCGAGTTCCGGCGCCAACAGCGTCATTGGTAAGCCCGGAATCTATCTGACTAAAGCGAGCTATGCCGACGAGGTAAATCAACTTTTCGCACAGCTCAGCAGCATGGGATTGACCCGAATCGGCATTCTTTATCAAGACGACGGATATGGTCGTGATTTGCTCGCGAGCGCCACACTTCTAGCCCCCAAATACAAGGTCGAGCTCATCGCCCGCAGCCCGTATGACCGGGTCACGGCGAACGTTGAACCAGCGGTGACGGCACTGCTCAAAGCCGACGCGCAAGCAATCTTTCTGGCCGCAATTTCTGCCCCTGCTGCTGAATTTATCAAGCAATACAAAAAACGTGGCGGCAATGCCATGTTGGTGGGCCCCTCGCCCGTCGACGTGGCATATCTACAGAAACAACTAAGCAAGGAACAGGTGCGTGGCTATGTGGCCTCTACCGTAGGCCCCATTGATTCGCGTACCTCGCTGCCGGTGATCCGCGAATTCCTCAAGCTGAAGGCCGCATCCCCATCACCGGATTACGGCGCACGATCATTTGAAGGCTATGTGACTGCCCGCGTGCTGATCGCGGGCATGCAGCGCTCGAAAGGCGCGGGAACGCCGGAAACACTGTCGCTCGCGCTGCGGAGTCTGCGCGCAATGGACTTGGGCGGTTACAGCGTCGATTTCTCGGACTTGAAACGCGGTGGCAGCGGCTATGTTGACTTCGTAACGATTGATCGCGCTGGGGCGTTGGTGCGCTGATCGCAGCGCATATTGATGAGGGACGAACAGGGGAGCCCTAAAATCGGATTGAAATTCTTCCTCCGTCGCCCTCCATGCTCGATTGCATCACCCTCGATCCGCCCGCTTCCGCCACCGCCTGCGTCCTCTGGATGCACGGCCTCGGAGCCGATGGCAATGACTTTGTTCCTGTCGTCCCGGAACTGGGTTTGCCGAAGGGTCACGGCGTACGCTTCGTTTTCCCCAATGCGCCGTCGATGCCGGTCACCATCAATGGCGGCTACGTCATGCCCGCCTGGTACGACATTGCGTCCGCCGAGATTGACAAACGGGCGGACGAAGCAGGGGTTCGCAAAAGTCAGGCCGCTATCACCGAATTGATCGCCGACCAGCGCGCCAAAGGCATCGCGTCCGAGCGCATCGTGCTCGCGGGTTTTTCGCAGGGCGGCGTGATTGCGCTGCAAACGGGATTGCGACACCACGAAAAGCTCGGCGCCATCATGGCGTTGTCGACCTATCTCGCCTGTGTTGAAACGGTCGGCTCCGAGGCTTCACCGGCCAATCGTGATATCCCGATACTCATGGCGCACGGCTCGATGGATCCAGTGATTCCTGTCGCGCTGGCCAAGCTTTCGAAAGCGCGTCTGGAAACGCATGGCTACAAAATCGAGTGGCACGAATACGGTATGCCGCATTCGGTCTGTGCGGAGGAGATCGATGCCATTGGCGCGTTCCTGACGCGCGTTCTAAAGCTCTGAGTCGTCGTCGAATTCGTGCCGACATCGCTTGATGATTCGTTGCGCCTGATGCGCTCGTTGCAGGACGGGGACGTCCGTCGGCTTGCTTGGGCCATTGGCTCACCGTCGTTGTTCGAACCGAGCAATGCAGCATGGCAAGGTCGGCTGCGCAGCGACGAATGGTCTGCCCATGAATTGAGTCGATGCGCCGATTGGCTGCACGCGCAAGACCGCGCACCAGAGGCGCTCAAGCTTGCGCTGGGCGACCCGCTGGTCAATACGCCGCTCGGTCATACCTTCGAAAAATTCGTGTTGTTCTGGCAGACCACGCGCCCCGACGTGCGTGCCTCTACCTGCGGCCTGATGGTGAGGAGTGGCGGCCGAACGCTGGGCGAATTCGACATCGTGCTGCTGCGTCATGACGGCGTGATCGAGACGCTGGAAGTCACCGTCAAGTACTACCTCAATCTGCGCCCGGAACTGGGCATCGCGGGCTGCATCGGACCACGCGCCTTTGATCGCATGAGCGACAAATTCGGCAAGATGACGACACGACAGACTGACCTCGGACATACTGAATTTGGCCGCGCCGCGATTGCACGCTGGCTGGAAAATTCGTGCGGTGAAACGTGTTCAGCCGATCAGTTGATCGTGGAAAACTACGCGTTGGCGCGAGGCTATGTTTTTCATCCTTCCGATGATGTGCCGATTCCGCCAGAGCTCTCCCGGGCGCATGGGCGGGGCTTGTGGCAAACCGATGCCGTTGCTTTGCCCGACGATGGCGTGACAAAGTGGCGAAATCTGTCCAGCCGCGAATGGTTAGGGCAATATCGTGGCTCCTCCGATGCGAGCAATTGGCCCGTCGATCCGGCGATGCCACGCATGTTTGCGCGACTCGAAGCCTGCGGCGACGAATGGCAGGAGATCGAGCGCAGGTTTGTCGTGCGCGCTGAAGCGGGCCTTTTGAAGTCAGTGTGACGATGTCCACGGCGTCGGCTTACCGCAACGATATTGACGGCCTGCGTGCGCTTGCGGTGCTGTCGGTAATGATCTATCACCTGAGCGCGTCGATCCTTCCGGGCGGATTCGTCGGTGTGGACATTTTCTTTGTGATTTCTGGCTTTGTGGTGAGCGCATCGCTGGCGAACGTAGCCTTAGAGCGTGATGGACACCTGCTGCGGTTTGATCGTTTTGTTGCTTTTTTCTACGCACGCCGTCTGGCTCGCATTGCACCCGCCCTGATTCTGGTGCTGCTGACAACGGCATTTTTTGCAACGCTATTCGTGCCGCGCGCCTGGCTCAGTGAATTCAATGAACGAACCGGCCTGTATGCG
>JBBRVM010000072.1:0-10626 GCA_038246865.1 Burkholderiales bacterium | reverse complement strand
GGATCACTGGCCCCTTCTTGCAGCTCTCGTTTTGCCACGTCCCATTCTCTTTTGGGAATTCTTTGGCACACGGTGATGTAATCAGAATTCAATAAAAACTTTTTTGCGATGTCCGTGGCACTCAAAAATCCGTACATCAGTTTCTGCAGCTCTTCGTAGTCTGGATCTTGGCTGTTCATCAGCAACTCGATGCGAGTTCCGTGCTCGTAAAACTCTCGCTGCTTCATTTGATCGAGATTTGGCGTCATTCCCCACGACTGAAACATAGCCATTTCATCGCGCAACCGTTGCAGCCATGCCACGCGATGATCAGTCAGCTTCAAAGCGCGAGTCGTACTGTCAGTACGCGCCGCATGCTCTCGTACAGTGCCGTCGGCGAGCCGTGCATTCTCTTTAGCCGTTTGGTTGACGCGGCCGGTGTTCCGCCAAGTCACCATCGCACCCAGAAATGCGCCGCCGAGTGCGATCAGCGCTCCGATTAGAAGCTCGCTCATCAGGCCACCTCAAAAATCCCAGCCGCCCCCATCCCGCCACCGATACACATCGTCGCGCAAACGAGTTTCGCGCCACGGCGTTTGCCCTCGATCAGCGCGTGGCCGACCAGGCGTTGACCGCTCATGCCGTAAGGATGACCGACGGCAATGGCACCACCGTTCACATTCAATTTTTCCAGCGGAATTCCCAGCGTGTCAGCGCAGTAAAGCACTTGCACAGCAAACGCTTCGTTCAGTTCCCACAAGTCAATATCAGCAACCGTCAAGCCAAGACGTTTCAACAATTTTGGTACGGCAAATACCGGCCCAATGCCCATTTCGTCCGGGTTACAACCGGCAACGGCGAAGCCACGGAAGATGCCCAGCGGCTTCAGTCCGCGTTGCTCAGCCAGCTTGCCGTTCATGACCACACAAGCGCCCGCGCCATCGCTGAATTGCGAGGCATTACCCGCACTGACCGATCCACCGGGAACGACTGTGCGAATGGCCGCAACGGCTTCATACGTCGTGCCGTCGCGTAGACCTTCGTCCTTTGACACGGTGACCTGTTTGGTGGTCATACCGGACTTCGGATCGGCGACACCTGCGGTGACGGTGATCGCGGCGATCTCGTCATCAAACTTGCCCGCGTCGCGCGCGGCGCAGGCTTTTTGCTGGCTCTCAGCGCCGAAGTGATCCATGCGCTCTTTGCTCATTTTGTAGCGTGTGGCGACGTTCTCGGCCGTCTGCATCATGTTCCAGTAAATCGTTGGCTTGTTTTTTTCGAGCCATGAATCCTTGAACATGTGCAGGTTCATTTCCTGCTGCACGCACGAGATAGATTCGACGCCGCCAGCGACGAACACGTCGCCCTCGCCCGCGATGATGCGTTGCGCGGCCATCGCTATGGTTTGCAGTCCGGATGAGCAGAAACGGTTGACGGTGACACCGGCAACGCTGTCGGGCATGCCAGCACGCAACAGGGCCTGACGCGCGATGTTCCAGCCGGTCGCGCCTTCGGGGTTGGCGCAGCCCATGAGCACGTCGTCGACCTCGGCCGGGTCAATGCCCGCGCGCTTGACGGCGTGCTCAATGGCGTGGCCGCCAAGCGTCGCGCCGTGAGTCATGTTGAAAGCGCCCTTCCAGCTCTTGGCCAGGGGTGTGCGGGCGGTACTTACGATTACGGCGTCGGTCATGATGGGCCTCTCTCTAAAAAATACGGAAACTGATTACTGTTTAGCTGCTGCTGCTGCTGCGCCTGTCGCGTTCTTCAACAACTGATAATAAAACTGGATCATCTCGGTGTAGTTCGCCACCGAAATGCGCTCGTTCGTTCCATGAAAACGCACGAGGTCGTTCGGTCCAGCGCGCACTGGAGAAAACTTGTAAACGTTGTCAGCGATGTCGTCAAAGTAGCGCGAATCGGTCGCACCGAGCATGAGGCTCGGCGCGACAATCACGTCGGGATGCAACTGGCGAACACTCTTGGCGATGGCCTGATAACCGGCGGCATCAGTGCGGGCTACCTTGGACGGCTCGGAGAAGCCGGGATGCTTGGCGGCTTTGATCGGTGCTTCGCCGACTGCCAGTAAGGTGTGCTTGATCACGTCATCCGAAGTGTCGCCGGGTAAAACGCGAAAGTTCACTTTGGCTTCCGCTCGACCGGGCAGTACGTTGTCGCGCTCACCCGCGTTCATGACGGTCAGGGCAGTCGTCGTGCGCATCAGTGCGGCGGTGCTGGCGCTCTTTGACAATTGCGATTCGAGCAATGATTTGGTCAGCCACAAATTCGACAGCGCGATGCGGTTGGTGGGCGATGTCATCTCTGGCGCGAGGGTATCGAACATGTCACCCGCGAGCCCACGAATCTGCACCGGGAACTGCTTGTCCTCAAGCCGGGACAACGCTGCGCTCATCATGCCAATGGCACTTTCACGCGGCGACGGCGGTGGCATTGAGGAATGGCCCGGCGTTGCGGTGGCGGTAAGGATTACCGTGAGATAGCCCTTCTCTGCCATACCGATCAGCGCGGCTGGTTTGTCGAGGCCTTTAAGGATACCTTCAATGATCAACGTGCCTTCATCCAGAATGAATTCCAGCTTGACGTTTTCGGCTTTGAAACGTTTCGCCAGCACCTCAGCGCCGCGATGGCCGGACACTTCTTCGTCTTGCCCGAAGAAAAGATAAACAGTTTGCTTTGGCTGAAATCCGGATGCCACGAGCATCTCGACGGCCTCAAGCTGGGAGAAAAGATTGCTCTTGTTGTCCCAGGCCCCACGACCCCAAATGAAACCGCCATCGATGACACCCGAGAACGGCGGCTGTTGCCAGTCCTTCTCCGTGCCCGGCGCGATAGGCACAACGTCCTGATGAGCAAGCAGCGCGATGCCTTTGGCTTTGGGGTCACTACCCGGCCACGTATAGAGCAAGCCGTAGCTGCCGACCAGTTCGCGCTTGAGCGCGGCGTGCAGCTTGGGGTAACTGGCTTGAATGTGTTGATGCAGCGCTTTGAATGCGTCTGCGCTTGCTTCGGCGTCGGTTGCGGACGAGATGGTTTGCAGTTTTACGGCAGCGGACAGGCGGGATGCTGCTGCGGCGGAGTCAACGGCAACTGGTTTTTCGGGAGCTACTTGTAATTGTTTTGACGACGTCAAAAACGTTTTGCCCACGACGACGAGCATCAATGCCAGCAACAAAGCCAACACGCCGAATATCAGTTTACGAATCACTCAAAGCCTCCCTTGCCACATGCCTCCCCAGCGACAGTAGGGGAGGTGCCCCGGAGGGGCGGAGGGGTTGCTCGTGCAACAGCGATTTCCGCGATGCACGTAACCCCTCTGTCGGCCCTGCCGACATCTCCCCTACTTCGCAGGGGGGACTGTTAACTCAAGTAAACAATTTCCCTTCAGCCACCAATTTCTTAAGCAACGGCGCAGGCTCCCAGAACTTCGCGTCATCCAGCGGATTCTGCTGAAATTTCTTCATCATCTGCACGACGTTGAACAGGCCAACCTGGTTTGCGTAGTTCATCGGGCCGCCGCGCTGTGGCGGGAAGCCGTAGCCGAAGATGTAGACGATGTCGATGTCGCTTGCCTTGTTGGCGATGCCTTCTTCGAGAATGTGCGCGGCTTCGTTGACCAGCGAGAACACGAGGCGATGCACGATCTCATCATCCGTTATTTTGCGCGGTTTGATGCCCAGTGTTTCACGATGCTTGACGATCATCGCTTCGACTTCAGCGTTCGGAATCGCATCGCGTTTGCCCGGCAAATAGTCGTACCAGCCCTTGCCAACCTTTTGTCCGAAGCGACCCATTTCGCAGAGCAAGTCCGCCGTTTTGCTGTAACGGAGATTTGGCTTTTCGACATAGCGACGCTTCCGAATCGCCCAGCCAATGTCGTTGCCAGCGAGGTCACCCATGCGGAACGGGCCCATCGCGAAGCCGAATTTTTCGACGGCTTTGTCGACCTGTTGTGGCGTGCAGCCCTCCTCCAGCAGAAAGCCGCCCTGACGACCGTATTGCTCGATCATGCGGTTGCCGATGAAGCCGTCGCAGACGCCGGAAACGACCGCCGTTTTCTTGATCTTCTTCGAGATCGCCATGACGGTGGCGAGCACGTCTTTCGCGGTCTTTTCGCCGCGCACGACTTCCAGGAGCTTCATCACGTTGGCGGGCGAGAAGAAGTGCATGCCGACCACGTCTTGCGGACGCTTGGTGAAGTTGGCGATGGCGTTGACGTCAAGTGTTGACGTGTTCGACGCGAGAATCGCACCGGGCTTGGCCACGGCGTCGAGCGCGGTGAACACTTTTTCTTTCACGCCGATGTCTTCAAACACAGCCTCGATGATGAGATCGCAGTCTTTCAGGTCAGCGTAGTCGAGCGTGCTCGTGAGCATGCCCATACGCGTGTCGAGCACGTCCTGCTTGAGCTTTTTCTTGGTGACCTGCGCTTCGTAATTTTTGCGAATGACGGCGAAGCCTTTGTCGATGGCTTCCTGCTTCATTTCGAGAATGATGACGGGCACGCCTGCATTCAAAAAGTTCATGCCAATGCCGCCGCCCATCGTGCCCGCACCGATAATGCCGACCTTTTTGATGTCGCGCTTTGGTGTGTCTTCCGGGACGTCAGGAATCTTCGAGGCAGCCCGCTCTGAGATGAACAGATGACGCAGCGATACCGATTCCGGCGTGAACATCAGATTCGTGAAAATCTCGCGCTCAGCCTTCATGCCGTCGTCGAATTTCATCTTCGTCGCGTTTTGCACCGCCTCGACACACTTGAGCGGAGCGGGGTAGCCCTTCGCCATTACGCCGACCGTATTTCGAGCGAAGGCAAAGTACGCATCGGCCTCAGGATGCCCGACTCTCAGGTCGCGCACCAGCGGTAGTGGACGCACGTCAGCCTTCTCCAGCGCATACGCAATCGCGCCCGCCATAAGATCGCCTTCGATGACTTTGTCGAACAGTTTTTGTCCGGGGAAGCTCGCGATGAATTCGCTCTTGACGGGCTCGCCGGAGACGATGATGTTGAGCGCGGCTTCAACGCCAATCACGCGCGGCAAGCGTTGCGTGCCGCCCGCTCCTGGAATCAGGCCGAGCTTTACTTCTGGCAGCGCGATGCTCGCGCCCGGAGCGGTCACACGATAGTGGCAACCGAGCGCAAGCTCAAGACCACCGCCCATCGCCACGCTATGAACAGCCGCAACGATGGGTTTCGTGGAGAGTTCACATGCACGAATCAGCGACAGCAGATTCGGTTCAGCCACCGCGCGCGGTGTTCCAAATTCCTTGATGTCCGCACCGCCGGAGAACGCTTTGCCAGCGCCAGTCACAACGATAGCCTTGACTGATGCATCAGCGTTGGCTTTGTCCAGACCTTCAGCAAATGCGACGCGCAGCGCGTACGAGAGCCCGTTCACCGGAGGATTGTCGAGGGTTATGATGGCAACGCCATCGCGTACTTCGTAGCGGGTAGTCATAGGTAATCAGTCCTCCTGATAGAAATTCGTTTTCGATGACCCAGTATGGGCTAGCCCGTTGGTCATCAGCACAGCCCGTGAGTTTACGTCCGTTCATCGCGCCACTCATGTAGATGACCTCCTTTGGAGCCAAGGCTTCAAACATCGGCGGTCGGTTGTCGCGCTCACCGGTCGATTCGTTAACTGAGGACTGGTTTAAAGTTGCAGGCAAAGGTCGCCTCTAAAAATTCAATTTGTGGGGCGCATCGCTTCGTTGCCCAGTGCTCGCAATCCTCTTGTACCTGACCGTACATTGCGGTTGATGCGCGCCGTGCGCCTCACGCTGCATCCCCAAAAAGCGCTTTTTAGACGCGACCTACGAGAGAAATTATGAAAACCGTTTTCAAAATTGACGTGCAATTCGGCGACTGCGATCCGGCGGGGATTGTGTTCTTTCCCAACTTTTCGAAATGGATGGATGCTGCTTCGCTCAACTTTTTCGTGAGCCACGGCGTGCAGCCGTGGCGCGAACTGGTGAAGACCACAGGCATCATCGGTACCCCGCTGCTGGAGATCAACACCCGCTTCATGAAGCCCGCCACCTACGGCGAATTGATCGAGATCAGCACCGAGATCACCGAATGGCGGCCCAAGGTCTTTGTGATGCAGCACATCGTGACCCGCGATGAAACGCTCCTATGCGAGGGCACCGAAATTCGTGCGTTTTGTGTGAAAGACCCGGTCACGGATCGTATTCGCGCCATCGAGATCCCGGCCGATATCAAGGCGAAATGCCAAGCCTGATTTGACCGCGCTCCGCTACCAATCTGGCGGCGGGATTAAGATTAGGGTATTGCATTAGCACTTAATTGAGAGAAGAGCCTTGGCGACACCTAACTACGGATTCGAAAAGCGTCAGAAAGAGCTGGCAAAGAAGAAGAAGAAAGAAGAAAAGCTGAAGCAACGCGCGGCTGACAAAGCGGCTGGCATCGTTTCGCACGACGATGCGAGCGAAACGGATGCAGATGCTGACGAGGCGGGCGCACCCGCTTCCGGCACTTCGCCCCAGCCTTAATTTACTGCGGCATTTATCGACGGTCGCTGGCGGTCCTCGATTTAGCGCATTAAATTAGCGCTGCAACAGTCGCGTTTGCGGATGCGACCACGCTTAGACAGCAATGCCAGCCGCGACCGTTGGTAGATACTTTCTTCACACTCTTCATGCATTGGCTGATTGTTGGAAGCGTTACTTACCGCAGGCTACGTTCGCAATCGGCAAAGTCGACTTGAATCGATTTTGCGATTCACCGCACATTCGCAGGCCGGATTGCGACAAAGCTGATCGCGTTACTTCGATGGGAATTGCAGTCTGCAAACCCCTGAAACGACACACGTCTCGTGAAAACCGAGCCTGTCACCAAGTCAATGGCATGGAGCAGCTGTATGCGCTTGATGGCATGAGACGTTGAGCCGAACGAAATAACGGTGGGAGCGGGCTCGACAGCGTGCACGCACCGTACAAAGGCAGCGCGCTAGCGATCCAGGACGTGATCGACGGTCAGATTCCGATGATGTTTGACCGCAGCGGGTCGGGGGCCATTTATGCATTCTGGCTGCGGCAAGCCCACGCGCGCGCGGCTGTCCAACTCGCTTTATGGCCAAATCTTCGGCAAACTAACGAGCAGATGTCGGTCATCGACTTCTCGCGCGTGCGCTTCGCGCTATCGGTTACACAGGGCAAGATGAACGCCGACGAGGACTTGGTATTTCACGAAAGCATCACGGACGCGATGGGCTACAAATTTTTTCGTGACGTGCTGGAGAGCGGGCATGACGCGCTGTTCGGTTTTATGCGGCCGTCGATCAGTCTGACGCGCTAAGGCTCAGCACGGCGCGCGCAAAAAAGCGCTGGACCAACATACAGCGATTGTCGACGCGATTCGCGCGAACGACGGTGGTCGGGTACGCGTGGCGATGCAGTTTCATCTGGATCAGGCAATACAACGACTCATCAACCGCGACCGCGACGCTTGATTCGGTTTCCACCTAGGTAAAGCTGGCGTCGACGTGCTGCGTTACCCCGAAGCTACCGCTTTCGACCACCGCAATCGACGCTTCGATCAGTTTACGGACACATCTTTGCTCAAACTGCCTCTGGCAACTGAGCCATCGGCAACCAAATTTCTGGGGCAGATGAATGTTCTGAGGCCGCTAGCGTATGCCAACACCTGCGCGAGGCGCTTCTGCGGCTGCGTACCGACCGTTCGTTGCCAGCGCAGCAGGGGTTAGTAAGTACGCAAACGCGCCTAAGCGAGTGGCTAGCGATGCGTCAAGTATTCTCAAAAAATGCAATCATCATAAAAAAAAGATGCTACAGTCATAGAACGTGCAATTTTTGGCAACGGCGCAGACCCACTCTAGTCAAATAAGTGAAATTTGATACCTATTTCCGCGCGCAGTACAAGGTCAACGGCACACACGTTACACCGCTGCCAATGGAGGACGAAAACTTCTTTTTGTCGGCAGCACAAAACGAAGTTGAAAACGTAGGTAAGACGATTCAATTTGACAAATCGGGCCGACTCCAGTCTATGGAAGTTAACGGTCAAACTTGGCAAGTGCATTACAGCGGCGACTATTTGACGAGCATATCCACTGGCGACAAGATGTCGGATCTCACAGTTGCGGCTGCCGCTGCATGACAGCGGGCAGATGTGTTGCTGGCGGTGAATAGCGCAAACGGTTCCGTTGGGAGCACGGCTTCTTTAGCGGGCCTAACTTTGGTTGCTCCGGATAGTCTAACTGCCATTGAAAATGTGTTTCTGTTCGATGGCCGCTCAACGGAGGCGGTCAAGATAGCTGTCACAGCGGGACAGGCGACGGCAACGCTGCAAAAACAACTTTCAAATCTGCGAGCTTGGACCGAAGCTAGCAAATCTCAACTGCGGTGCGCCGAGACGACAATATGTGATGCAGACCGCGATACGGCCTACGCGATATGCGATGGAATGTTTGACAATCAAATGGCTGCGGCGGTGGGAACGTCGGTTCTAATCGGATTGACGTACGGCCCACCAACTGGCGCGGTTTGGCTAGTAGCATCATCGATTTCAGCGTCTAACGGGCGTGTTGAATGCAAGACTCGCGCGGTCAACAGCTGGGTGGCGTGCGTCATGAGTTGTTAAATCACAGCCGCCTACGCGCTGGCCACTTCGGTTTGCGCGTAGAACTTGATGTAAGCTATTGCGCGTTAAGGAGTAAAGTTTGACCGCATTAAAAGACCGAATGAACCCTTGGCGTCACGATTCTCTAGGCGCGCTGAACTTTGTTGTGGCCAGCGTGACCACGCAACGCCTTGGAATCGCAAAAAGTGTTCTTCTTGAGCTGGCGCTGTGTGTGTTGATCGGAGTGCTGACATCGCTTTGGTTACGTTACTTCCAGGGCGTCGACCCAATCCGTCCATTGCAACGCCTTGAGCTGGCAAGTATCATGATCTTGGCGCTTGCGCTAATGCGTGCCTTTTTCTTCGTGGTACGACATGCAGTGTTTGCCTTTAGTAAGTATTCGAGCAGCCATGCAAAACTACAGGCTTTAGTCGCAGCGCTCGCTTTTGTCTGCTACCTCCTGCTCGCATTCTTTGTGCCTGGCTGGGTGCTCATGCAAGTGGTACCCGATTATGAAAGTGTCTTCGTCGGTGTAAGGTCCACCGTATTAGCTGCCGCAGCCTCCCAGATAATGGTCGCTTACGTTGTTTTCTTGAAACAGATATCAGAAAGCACCGGTAACCTCGAAGTTCTACGCGCCAACTAAATCGTCGCACTCCATTCATGTCGCAGTCTAGGAGGAATGCATAAATATGGCCGTCGATCACGACGTTTAAGATTTATTGGCTTTTCACTGAAAGCACCGTAGATTAAGGGCTAGCGGCAAAAACCGTCGTGAGTCGACTATCGAACTTATGGGGCGGTAGCCCCCATGCAGTGGTTGATCTACGATAAAGTTGTAGCTGCTGGGCACATCAAACTTCCAGCCATTCCTTGCGAATATTGGCGTCGGCTTTGAGTTCTGCTGGCGTACCTTCAAACACAATCCGTCGATCGCCCATCACATAAACGCGATCCGAGATTTGCAGCGCAATGGCGAGCTTTTGTTCGACCAGTACGACGCTGATGCCGCGACGTTTTAGCTCCATCAAATATTCCGCGACGAGCTGCACGATCGCAGGCGCAAGGCCCTCCGTCGGCTCGTCGATCATGATGAGGTCCGGGTCGCCCATGAGGGTGCGGCAGAGGGTCAACATCTGTTGCTCGCCACCCGAGAGCACACCCGCTTCAGTGTGCTGACGCTCGCGCAGTCGTGGAAACATTTTGTACATGTCCTCGAACGACCAGCGGTTCGGTTTTTTCTCACCCTTTTCGCCGAGCATCAGATTTTGATGCACGGTGAGCTTGGCGAAAATGTCGCGGCTTTCCGGCACGTAGCCCAGGCCTAAATGCGCAATCTCGTAGGCCTTCATGCCGAGTATGTTCTTGCCGCGCCAGAGTACTTCGCCCGTGTTGTCGACCATACCCATGATCGCTTTGACCGTGGTCGAGCGCCCTGCTCCATTTCGGCCCAGGAGCGCGACGATTTCGCCTTCGTTAACCTTGAGGTTTACGCCTTGAAGGATGTGGCTCTTGCCATAGAAAGCGTGCAGTTCTTTAACTTCTAGCGCGACTTTGGACGTCACAGCGGTTGTCATCAGTGCGCTCCTTCCGCATCAAGCACGGCGCCGAGATACGCCTCTTGCACTTTGGGATCTGCCCGCACTTTGTCCGGTGTATCGAACGCGATCACTTCGCCATAAACCAGCACCGCGATACGATCTGCAAGACCAAAAACGACGCCCATATCGTGCTCGACGGTGAGGAGAGTTTTGCCCACCGTGACCTTCCGAATCAGATGTACGAACCGCTCTGTCTCCGAATGGCTCATGCCCGCAGTCGGCTCATCCAGCAGGATGACATCGCCGCCGCCAGTGATGGTGATGCCCACTTCCAGCGCCCGTTGCTCGGAGTACGTGAGCAGCGACGCGGGGACGTCACGACGGCGTTTCAGCTCAATCGACGCCATCAGTGCTTCGGTGCGATCGTTCAACTCATCAAGCTTGGACAAGGGCTTCCAGAAACTGTATTTCTGACCGCTCGAGTAGAGC
>JBBRVM010000071.1:0-10686 GCA_038246865.1 Burkholderiales bacterium | reverse complement strand
ATACCCAGCGCTTTCAGCTCGTGCCACAGCTCAGGCAGCGCGCTGACTTCAACGTCGGAAAACACGAGGTTTTGCTCGTGGGTGACGCGCATTTCGCCCTGATTAAATTGATCCGCCAGCGCGGCAACGCGATCCAGCTCGTCCGCCGTGATGTCGCCCGGAGGTGTGCCGATGCGCTTGAGCGAGAGCGTGACGGCGGCGTAGCCACTCACACGATGCGCATGCACGTTGCGGCGCTGCCAGCGCGCGAATTCGCTGTTGGCGGCTGTGAAAGTGACCGTTGACGCATCATCGGATGGCAGCGATTTGTAGACTTGTTGCGTGAAGCGCGCCGAGACCACATCAATCTCGTGTTGCGACAGCAACGTCGCGCCATTTTTGGTGGCTTCGAATTCGGCCTCGACCCATTCGGCGAATTGCGCAGGCGTGGATTCCTTCACCAGAATCTTGATGCGCGCTTTGTATTTGTTGTCGCGACGACCGAGGCGGTTGTACACGCGGAGCACGGCTTCAAGGTACGTAATCAAGTGTTGCCAGGGCAGGAATTCGCGCATCACGGTGCCGACGATCGGCGTGCGCCCGAGGCCGCCACCGACGATCACGCGGAAGCCGATCTGACTGGCGTCGTCTTTGAGTGCAACGAGGCCTATGTCGTGCACTAGCGTCGCGGCGCGGTCTTTGGTCGAGCCGCTGATGGCGATCTTGAACTTGCGCGGCAGGTAGGCGAATTCGGGGTGGATCGTGCTCCATTGGCGAATGATTTCGGCCCACACCAGCGGGTTCACCACTTCGTCCGGTGCGACGCCAGCGAACTGATCGGTCGTCGTGTTCCGGATGACGTTGCCGCTGGTTTGAATGGCGTGCATTTGCACAGCGGCTAAGTCCGCCAGAATGTCCGGCACGCGCGACAGCTCCGGCCAGTTGAACTGGATGTTTTGTCGCGTTGAGAAGTGCGCGTAGTCGCGGTCGTAGTTGCGCGCGATGCGCGCGAACATGCGAACTTGCTTCGTGTTGACGAGTCCGTACGGGATTGCGACGCGCAGCATCGGTGCGTGCTTCTGGATGTAGAGCCCGTTTTGCAGGCGCAACATTTTGAAATCGTCGGCCGATAATTCGCCTGCCAGATGGCGTTCGGTCTGGTCACGGAATTGCGCGACGCGTTCGTCGACGATGCGCTGGTCAAATGCGGTGTACTGATACATAGAAAGTATTTTGGGTGCGGCAAACCCCTGTCTACCGATGTGTAATGGAATAAGCTAATAGTGAAGATCCCGATGATTCAAAGCTTTCCGCCGATTGCCGACGCGCAGGCAACGCGGCTGATTCTGGGCAGCATGCCGGGCGCGGCCTCGCTCGCGGCGGGGCAGTATTACGCGCATCCGCAGAACGCGTTTTGGCGCATCATGGGTGAATTGCTGGGCTTTGCGGCGGATGCGCCTTATGTGGAGCGGGCTCAGGTTTTGCGGCGCGGCGGGATCGCTGTCTGGGATGTGCTGCAATGCTGCGAGCGACCCGGCAGCCTGGATTCGGCGATTTTGCGAACGAGTGAGCTGGCCAACGACTTTTTGCCGTTCTTTCGCGAGCATCGCGACGTGACGCACGTGTTTTTCAACGGTAGCGCAGCGGAAGCCTCCTTCAAGCGCCATTGCGCTGTTATGTTCGGCACCGGGCATCTGCAGTTTCAGCGTTTGCCTTCGACCAGCCCCGCGCACGCGTCGCTACCGTTTGAAACAAAGCTTGCGGTGTGGCGAGCGGCGCTAAAGCTCGATACCGCCGATAACCTGACCCCGTCGAACTGATAGAGATTGCCGCACCATGATCCGCGTCCCGCTGTTGCGTTCGCTTCGCCGCTATCTGTCGAGTTGGTTCACCTGGATTCCGGTGCTGGCTGCGACTTTGCTTGCGTTTGCCTGGGGGCGAACACTGGGGCCGTTCGCGGTGATGGTTGTGGCGCTGGCCCTGATTGCGGCAGTGCTGACTGCTGTGCACCACGCCGAGGTCGTGGCGCATCGTGTCGGTGAGCCGTTTGGTACGCTGATTTTGGCGTTGGCGGTGACGGTGATTGAGGTCGCGCTGGTGGTGTCGATGATTCTTTCGGGGGGCGACGGCGCGAGCGCGATTGCTCGCGACACGGTGTACGCGGCGATCATGATTGTGTGTAATGGCGTGGTTGGGCTCTGTCTGTTGCTCGGTAGTTTGCGTCACCACGAGATCAAGTTTCGCGTCGACAGCACGAGCCCGTCGTTGTCGGTGTTGATCTCGCTCGCGGTGCTTGTGCTGGTGTTGCCGACCTTCACGACGTCGACTGCGGGGCCGACGTTTTCTGTGCCGCAACTGGCGTTTGCGGGCGTGATGTCGGTAGTGCTTTATGCGGCGTTTGTGTTCTTCCAAACGGTGCGTCACCGCGATTATTTTTTGCCGTTGGACACTGACAACAGCATCGATGATGAGCATGCCGCGCCGCCCTCGGTGCGCCAGGCGTGGTTGAGTCTCGGTTTGTTGCTGATGTGCCTGGTCGCGGTAGTCGGGTTGGCAAAATTGATGGCCCCGGTGATTCGGTCGGGCGTCAGCGCGATGGGCGCGCCCGCAGCGGTGGTCGGTGTGTTGATTGCAATGCTGGTGTTGTCGCCGGAAACGGTGGCGGCGGTACGCGCGGCGCGAGCCAACCGCATCCAGACAAGCTTGAATCTGGCGTTGGGCTCGGCGCTGGCGACGATTGGCTTGACGATTCCGGTAGTCGCGGCGCTATCGGTGGTGCTTGGTTTTCCGCTGGTGCTCGGTCTGCCCGCGAAGGAAATGGTGTTGCTGGCGTTGACGCTTGTGGTGAGCGTGTTGACGTTGGCCAGTGGTCGTGCAACGGTGCTGCAGGGTATGGTGCATCTGGTGTTGTTTGCAGCGTTTTTGTTCCTGGCGATCGTGCCGTAACTGGCGTCTAAAACAATTGCCCTTGCGCGGTGTCTGCGCGCGGCGGTTTAAACTGCGTGAGGTCGAGCGCAGGCAGGTTCGCCGAGGATAAACCCAGGCGCACGCAGGTTTTGCGAAAGCGCTGCCGGATCAGGTCGGCAAAGATACCGGTGCCGCGCATGCGCTCACCGAATTCGCTGACGTTTTCCTTGCCGCCTTTCATGTCGCGAATGCGGTTCATGACGTGTTCGGCGCGATCAGGGAAGTGCGTTGCCAGCCAGTCCTTGAACAAATCTTTCAACTCGTAAGGCAGGCGAATCACGGTGTAGCTGCCGCAGAGCGCGCCGGCTTCGGCCGCAGCTTCAAGCACGCGCTCGATGAATTCGTCGTTGATGAAGGGGATGATGGGTGCGACGAGCACGGAGGTCGGGATGCCTGCGTCGGCCAGTTGACGCACGGCGCGCAACCGATTCGTAGGCGTGGACGCGCGCGGCTCCAGGATGCGCGTGAGTTCGTTGTCTAACTGCGAGATGGAGACGAAAACGTTGACCAGTTTCTTTGCGGCGAGCGGCGCGAGTAGATCAATGTCGCGACAAATCAACGCGTTCTTGGTGACGATGGTGAGCGGATGATTGCACTCGGCCAACACCTCGAGAATGCTGCGCGTAATGCGCTCGGTTTTCTCAATTGGCTGATACGGATCAGTGTTAGCTCCGAGGTTGATCGCGGAGATTTCGTAGCCTCGCTTGCCAAGCTCTTTGCGCAGCAATTCGGCGGCGTTGCGCTTCGCAAATAGTTGCGTCTCAAAGTCCATCCCCGGCGACAGATTCAGATACGAATGGGTGGGTCGCGCGTAGCAATAAATGCAGCCGTGCTCGCAGCCGCGATACGGGTTGATCGATTGCGTGAAGCGCACATCAGGCGATTCATTGTGCGAAATGATGGAGCGCGCCTGCTCAATGTGAATGACTGTTTTCGGGCGCTTCGCTGCGCGTTCAATCGCTTCGTCCTCGCCCCAGCCATCATCAAACCATTCGCTATCGCGTGATTCGAAGCGGCCGGCCATGTTGAGCGTTGCGCCGCGTCCTTTATGGGCCGTACTGACGGTAGGGTCGTCCGATTTCCTCATGCTGTGATTATGCACAGCTATAACGGGTTTCCGTTGGGCATTACACTAGCCAATTCGTCTTTTTTGCAGGCAGCACAACGTTAAGTATTTGTTTGAAAAAGTGCTGGGTGCCGTCGCGGTAGGCTTAGTGCTGCCGGTGGTGTTGTCCGGTTGCAAGCCCTATGTCGCCCCAGCCAACGAGCTGGGTGCGTCCGCGAATGACGAGCGCTGTATCGTGCTCGGTAGCAACATGCCATCGCGTAAATGCCGGACGGACGCGACGATGCTGTCGCCCGGTGCGTTGGAAAGCACTATCCCGGGTGGCCAAGTTCAACCTGCTGGGCAGAAGTAGTTCACGCTGCTTTTTGAGGCAGCGAATTGTCTGCGACAACTTTTTGCTGCAGGCTTTATTAGCCGTGAAATCGCTCGCTGGCGAACGCCACAGAGATCGCGCGAGGCCCCAGTTTGACGCAACCCATCATGCTCATAGGCGTCACGATCAAGTCGACACGATGACGTTTGCACACGGCACTTAGCTCTGTGAACGCTGGCAGCGGGCGCAAAAAATCCACGGGCCCGGCAACACTGATACACACGGTTGGCGTCGACAGCCCGAGCGCGATATGACGCGAAGTGATCGCCAATGCGCGATCACACGCCGCGTCAAAGCGGCGGACGCGAAGCAGCATGCCACCGCTGCCGCGGTCAATCACCAGTATCGGCTTCAGGTCGAACAGTCGTGCCAGCCAGAGTTTCCAGCGCGGCAAGCTAGCCCCCTGCGTACCCTCGACTTGCAAGGAGCGATATAAAAAGCCTACGTCGTCGGGCACCAGCAGCGTTCGCACCTGCCGCCGAAAAGTCTCCAGCGTGGTTGCGATATCGTTCGCGGGCATGCCAGCATCACGAAGCCGTACCGCGTGCGACAACAGCACGCCGGTACCAGCGAGCCCAGTAAATGAGTCAATCACCCACGCCCTGAGCGGTTCGCTGCTGCCCAGCGAACGGCGCACTTTGTTGTGAATGAGCATCAGCGACTGGCTGGCGGCGAGCGAGCTTAAATACACCGAACTGCCGGTCGCGGCGAAGGTAAGCTGCACCACGTTATCAATCTGCGGAGTCATCCAGGTCTGCAGATAATCGCGAATCTGTATGGGATGCGTAGGGCTGATTTGCAGCGGTGGCACGCGCCCTTTCAAACGATCAACAAAGGCAATGCGATCCGCTTCGTTACCATCATCGCGCATCCGTTCATCACCCAACTTGATGTTGATGGGAACTACGGCGACGTTCTGTTTGGCGAGCCACGCGCTGGGCAGGTCACATCCCGCGTCAACCACCAATTGCGTGCGCGCCGCCTCGGCCGACACTTCGTCGCCATCCTGACTCGCGGTACCACCATGACCGGCCAACGCCGCTATGTCCATCACATAGCGCAATGCGGCTGTGGTCGGGATGTCTAGCGCCGAGTAACCTTCATTATCGTAAGGATAGGTGTTGCTGTTATCCATTTCGCAAGCTTACGCCTGTCGCATCAGTGTTGACTTGCCAAACAGGCTCTCAATGAGATCAACAGCGACCTGCGCCGTACGGTTTCTCACATCAAGTGCGGGATTCAGTTCCATCACGTCAAGTGACGCCAGACGGCCGGTGTCGGCGATCATTTCCATGCACAACTGCGCCTCGCGATAGGTCGGACCACCAGGCACGGTGGTGCCGACGCCGGGAGCGATGTCAGGATCGAGAAAATCGACGTCAAAGCTCACATGCAGATGCGTGTTTTCGTCCACACCTGCAAGCGCACGCTCCATCACTACGCGCATGCCCAGCTCGTCAATCGAGCGCATATCGAACACCTCGAGCCCTTGCTCATGCACAAAACGCTTTTCATCGGCGTCCACGCTGCGGATACCGATCTGGATGATCTCGTCGCGCTTGAGCGCGGGAGCCGGATCAGCCAGATTGACTAGCGCCCCGGCACCGAAACCAAACAGGGTCGCCACCGGCATGCCGTGAATATTGCCGGACGGCGTAATCGAGCTGGTGTTGAAGTCGGCATGGGCATCAAGCCAGAGAACGAGCAGGCGTTTTTTCACGCGCTTGCAATGCGCAGCAACGGCGGTGATCGAACCAATCGCCAGGCAATGGTCACCACCGAGCAACACCGGGAACTCTCCGGCATTCAACGCATGCGTCACCGCGTCCCGCACCGCGACGTTCCACGCCAGTGTTTCCGGCAAATGACGGTAGCCCCCCGACGGGGGTAGCCACGGGTTGGGCGGTCCAGACAGATTGCCGTCATCCACAACGTTAAGCCCGCGCGCCGTGAGCGCAGCAGCGAGCCCCGCCACGCGCAAAGCTTCCGGCCCCATCGATGCGCCGCGAGAACCCGCGCCAATGTCTGTGGGCGCGCCAATCAGGCGTAACTTGGGGTGAGAATTCATACGCTTGATTGTAAGAGCGCAATGGGCTGGGGGAGACTATCTGATCGCGTAGCAGCGATTAATCGAGGTCGCCGCGGTCGCCACGCGCTTCGGCCTCGTAGCCCGACAGAAAGGCCCGATCAAAATGCGCCTTGAAGATGGGGATGCGTTCGGGTAGCGACAGCGCGGGGTTGTCGGGAAGCAGCGGCTGATCGCGGTTGCGCCGGGCTGAATCGATCCAGCGTTGCCAGGAGCGATCCCGCGCGCCCAGATGTTCGTGAATGTGGGCGGCGTGGCCGCCCTTACGCATTGCGCCGACGCGTTCGGCAAACGTCACGTAATGGTCGTGCCACGCCAGCGCGCCGTTGACTAGCTGGGTGTAACCGCCAGCGGCAACCAGGCGCAGACCGAACTCATAGTCGTCCCAGGTGATCCACGGGAAGATTTCGTTGAAGCAGCCGACCTTGTCGAACAGCGCCGCTTTTATCGATGTGTTTCCAGAAAAGAAGAAATTGTGCGGCCAAAGCGTGAAGTGCTGTCGCATGGACACGCCGAACTGGGTGCCGGAATCCTCGAGCCAGCGCCGCAGTCCGTCGGCTCGCAGGGCTGGAGCGAAGAGCATCGGCCCGATTGCCACTGCCAGTGGATCTGGGTTGTGTGAGTGGTAGGCGACAAATGCCTGAAGCGCCGTAGGCGCGATCAGCGCGTCATCGGCTACGAACGCGATGAGCGGGCTATGCGCTAGTCTGATGCCGACATTGAGCGCTGCGGCCCGTCCCACGCCGTTAACCGGCACGTAACGGAGGTTCAGTGTGGGCACCCGTTCCCGGGCGGCGGCGATTGCCTCGCGAAAATCGGTTCGCCCGCCGTCATCGGCTACGATGACATCGAATGCTGTGTGCGGCAGTGTCTGATTCAAGAAGCAGTCAAGAAATTGCGCAACGCTATTGCTGTGTTCCGGGTCGCAAAAAACGATGACTGTGATGTGCATGGGGCTAGTTTTGCGCGGCGCCTGGCTGCAGTTTCGGCGCAGGAGCGATTATCGCGCCCAGAAGCGCCAGCAGTTCAGATCTGGAGACCGCGCTAATATTTCCTGACGCAGCGACCATTGACCAGAAGCCGTGTCCCCAGACTATCGGCGTGGGCGCGAATGGATTGCCTGCGCCTTGCGGTTGTACGCTTTTAATGGCGTTCGCAAAGGCGTCGCGCATCATGGCACTTGCCTCCTCACGGGGCTTAAGCGGATCGTCGGAAATGGTGTTGCTGTTGTGCCAGCGATAGTGGTATGTCACATCACGCACAAACACCGGCTCTGCGACTAACGTGGCCTCAAGACAAAATCGCCAGTCATGGTTGTAGCGAAGCGGGGCGAATCCGCCCAAACGTCGCCAAAGCGACTTCCGGAAAAACAGATTACCGGTCGAAATTGCCGGGTTGCAGCGCAGGAAGGAAAGCCCCAGCGATTGACTCATATGGATTGAGTCATGAACGGAATAAAGCGCGTCGCTCCGATGGCCGCTGTTTCGCGCAAACGGGCGGTCACCTTCATCCACCACCGCTACGTTGCCGAACCCCCAGTCGATGCCGTCGCGGGCGCAGCTGTGTCGCAGCGAGCGCAGACGATCTGGCGAAAAAAAGTCGTCGGAATTTAGCGGCGCGATCCATTGGCTGCTCGCCCGCTCAATCGCTTCGTTGAGCGTGACAGCAGCGCCCCGATTTTCGCGAGCAATGAACTGATGCGCAATCCTGACGCCATCCAGCGCGCGCCGAATACGCTGCACCGAATCATCGCTCGAGCCGTCGTCAATCACGATGATTTCATCAGGCGCAAGGGACTGCTCAAGCACCGACCGAATGGCCCGCTCGACGTAGCGTGCGTGGTTGTAGCTCGGAATGACAATAGCGATGGTTGCAGGTTCGTCAACCGGGAGTAATCCAAGCGCGCTTTGCCACGCGGCATAGCGGACCTGCATCAACAGGCTGGCGTCGTCTGCCTCGAACGCAGCGGTCGCAAGCATGAGGCCAAGGTTGCACCAGACGGCATCCGGTGGGGATTCAAATTTTTCAAGGAGCGTGCGGTACAGCGCCAGTGACTCATCAATACAGCCCAGCTGGTATAGCGAGAGCGCCAGCATATGAAGCACATCAAGATCGTCTGGCTGTTGTTGCAGTGCAGATGAGTAGAGCGCAACAGCTCGTGAAAAGTCGCCAGCGTACTGGGCGTCGAGCGCCGCATATTTTTGCTGTGTAAATGGCGAAGATATCTGCGCGCCACAGCAATGTTTGAGGCGACGCCCGCTGCCGCACTGGCATGGGTCGTTCCGCGAACTGCTGGTCTTCGGGGTCGAAAGGTTGCTGCCGGTGTGCACTTTATGGGTGATGTAGAAAGTGGCAAACGCAGCCCCATTAGATCAAAGAACGGCCCCGTATGAAAGCGTGAGGTCGGCCGCCCGACATTGCAAGCGCATTACCCCCGCTTCGGCGCAACGGTGACTGCTTTCTGCGCGCTGCAGAGTTCGAAGACGAGCCCGGAGGTCTGCCTAACCGACCAGCGCAATGAAGCGAGCAAGGTCAATATTGCCACCGGACAATGTGACCGCAACGCGCTGGCCCCCGAAGCGATCTTTGCTGGTCATCAGCGAGGCCAGCGCGCACGCCCCGGAAGGCTCCAGAACGATCTTCAAGCGCTCGAACGCGAAGCGCATCACCTCAATCACGGTCGCATCTGGCGTCGTCAAAATATCGGTGACGTGTTCGCGAATGACTTCGAAAGGATTGATGCCAACCGCCTGAGTTTGCTGTCCGTCGCAAATGGTTTTCGGGACGGGAATGGTGACGATGTGACCGCTGCGAAGCGATTGCTGCACATCGTTACCCGCCTCCGGTTCCGCGCCGTACATTTTGATATTCGGCTGCACGCCCTTCGCGCCAATCGCCGCGCCCGACAGAAATCCGCCACCGCCGGTACAGACGATCAGTGCATCGAGATTCGGCACTTCCTCGGCGATCTCCAGCCCGCAAGTGCCTTGTCCCGCCATCACCGGCAAATAGTCGTACGGTGGAATCAACACCGCGTTGCGTTCGACCGCATAGCGATTGGCCAGCGCCGATCGATCCTCGGTATAGCGGTCATAAGTGATGACCTCCGCGCCGTACTCACGCGTCGCTTTCAGCTTGGTCGGCGGCGCATCGGAAGGCATCAGAATCGTCGCCGTGCAGCCGTGCAACTTGGCGGAGAGAGCGACTGCCTGGGCGTGATTGCCCGACGAAAACGCCAGCACACCGCGCGCGCGTTGAGCATCCGTCAACGCATTGATCGCGTTGTAACCGCCACGAAACTTGAACGCACCCATGCGTTGAAAATTTTCCGCCTTCATGAATACCTCGCAGCCGAGCATGCGGTTCAGGGTGGTGCTGGTGAGGATCGGTGTGCGATGCGCAACGCCTTTGATGCGCGCAGCGGCGAATTGGATGTGGGCGAAATTAAGCATCCAGCGATTTTAGAAGCGAGACGCTCTTCAGGTGGCTTGCCGCCGTCGTGACGCTCAGTGCTAGCCGGACGGTGTGCCGGGCTGTCGCCGATTACCCTGGTGGTCGTTCTGGCCGTCGTTTTTGTGCCTGCCCGCCACTTCCTTCTCCTGCGCCTTCTGCTTTAGCTGGGTGAGTTCGTCGACGAGCGGTGCTTTCGGGATCGGATGTTGCGGGTTGAACTGCTTCTCTTGCTTTGTCATGTCATTCTCCTGAGTATTTGATTAAGGGGCCGAACACGAACCTATTCAGCTAGGCTTTGAAATCTCTGACAGCGCCTCGCCGGCAGTTTTTATATCGGCGCTGACAACAGCAAAATCACCGAGCGCGACGATGCCGACGAGCCGCTTATCGCTGTTTACGATGGGCAGGCGTCGAATCTGGTGCTCTGACATGAGCTCGGCGGCATCGTCCACCGAGTCGTCCTCGTAGGCCCAGATGACACCGGCGGACATCACATCACGCACTTTGGTACTTCCGTCCTTGCCCTCCGCCACGGCTCTGATCACAATATCGCGATCAGAGACCGCACCGATCATGCGATCGTCTTCAGCCACCGGCAACATCCCGAAATTGCCGTTCAGCATGTGCAGTGCGGCCTCCCTGATCGTCGCGTCCGGGCTGATAACCCTGACGTCGCGGCTCATCAAATCTTTAAGTGTTTGCATATTTATCTCCTCATTTCTGTCGTTAATAAAACGTGGCGCTCAGGAGCGGTCACGTAGT
>JBBRVM010000070.1:0-10770 GCA_038246865.1 Burkholderiales bacterium | reverse complement strand
GACATCAACTGCGGCGACATCGTTGATGGTGGCGTATCGATTGCTGACAAAGGCCGCGAAATTTTCGAAGTGATTCTTGCGACCGCGTCGGGCAAAGCGAGCAAGAGTGAGCGCTGGGGTTACGGCGCAGATGAGTTCGTGCCGTGGTACATCGGCGCGGTAATGTAGCCGCTGGCTTGTGACTATGGACGGAGAGTCTTTTTTTTGTAGGAGCGGCTTGCCGCGACCCAATTGCCGTGGCGACGCGGTGGTTGCGAACGCCGAGAGGTCGCGGCGAGCCGCTCCTACAAGAACGCTGCGGATCGAACAGCAATTTCCGAGCCCCCTCAGTTGAGTGACCCCACTCCCCGCAGCAGCCTCTACCGCAAGGAAGCCATCGCGCACCAACGCGAGCGCGCATGGGGTGAACTGGTTGTTTCCACGCCACGCATCGCCCGAGTTTTCGCCTGGGTCGGCGTATTACTCGCCGCTGGCTTCATCGCGTTTTTAGCCACCGCGCAATACACACGCAAAGCCCGTGCGCCGGCAGTGCTCTACTATGCAAACGACCCCATGCTGGTGGCCGCTACCGAGGCCGGAATGGTGACCAGCATCGACGTGAAAAGTGGCGAGCGGGTCAAAGCGGGCCAACGCCTGGCGACGATTTCTACAGAGCGCACAGCGGGTGGTGAAGCCGTTTTCGCAGCAGGCGCGCGTGACGCGGACACCCGCCGCGCTGCCATCGCCAGCGAGCGCAAACAGGCGCAGGCACTGCTCGCCGCGCAGCAAGCCCAACTCGACTCGCGCATCAAATCGCTGGTGGCAGAAGACGCGCAACTGGGCCGCGAAACCGATGCGCAAAATGATCGCGTGACGCAACTTAAAGTTCAGGTCGAGCGCTATCGTCAACTCGCACGCGATAAATTCGCTCCCGAATTGCAGGTGCAGCAAAAGCAGGACGATCTGGCGGAGCAGGTGGTCAAACTTGAATCGCTAAAGCGCACTCGAGCGGGCATAGACCGTGAGCTCGCCGTAGCCCGTACCGAGTTGCCAACGCTGCGTGCGACGATGGAGGGCAAGCTCGCCGCGCTATCCCGCGACGAATCGATCCTCACACAATCGTCGCGCGAGAATCTTGCACGGCGCGCCTATGAAGTAACCGCAGCAGGCGAGGGCACCGTCGAGCGCGTGATCGCATTGGCCGGACAGACTGTTGCCATCGGCGCACCGCTCATTCAGGTTCAAACCGGTTCGCGCGTTTTGATGGCCGACATTTACGTGCCCACACGATCAGCAGGTTTTTTGCGCGAAGGACAAACGGTTCGTCTCGCCATCGATGCGTTCCCCATGGAGCGCTTCGGCCACGCGACGGCGACCGTCGTCGACGTCGGTCGCGCCGTCATGGCACCCGGCGACGCAGGAATGCCGGGCTTTGTCAAAGAACCCGTGTTTCGTGTGCGCGCCACACTGGCAACGCCCGTAGTCACCGCCTACGGCGAAACCTATCCGCTCAAAAGCGGACTTAGCGCGCAGGCCGACATCGCGCTCGACGAACGGCCACTGTATCGCTGGGTGATTGAGCCGGTATTGCGTTTGCGCGGGCGGTTATGAGTTTGAGCGAAACCCATCCCCCACCTCACCTCCCCCTTGAAGGGGGAGGGACTGATACCCCCTCCCCTTCAAGGGGAGGGCTGGGGTGGAGATGGTTTTTTTCGTCTGTCTACGCACGATCTTGTACGCAAGTTTCTAGCAAGGGCAACGTATGAGCGAATCGGCAAGCGCTCGCCGCCCCACTCTCAACTTCTTCCGCCGTAGCGTGCCTCTGGTCATGCAGACGGAGGCCGCCGAATGCGGCCTTGCGTGCCTGACCATGATCGCGGGCTATCACGGCATCGAAACCGATCTGCAGTCGATGCGCCGCGATCATTCGGTATCGCTCAAGGGCTCTACGCTCAAGAGCCTGATCGATATTGCCGACAGCATGAATCTGGCCGCGCGACCGCTGCGGGTGGAGTTGCCAGCGCTTGCGCAGGTGCGCTTGCCCGCTGTCGCGCATGTGGATTTCAACCACTTCGTCGTGATCACTGGCGTTGCGAAAGACACCGTCACGTTGCACGACCCAGCACGCGGCGCACGCACGATTGCCTTCGCTGAATTCTCAAAGCATTTCACCGGCATCGTGCTGGAACTGACGCCGACGCGTAGCTTCAGCAAGCGCAAAAGCGTTGAGCGGTTTTCGATCTGGTCGATCATTGGCAGCGCGCGCGGATTTCGCGGCGCATTGCTTCGACTGGTTGCACTGGCGATCGCGTTTGAAGTCTTCGCGCTCGCGATGCCTTGGCTAACGCAGCTTACCGTCGATGAGGTCATCGTTTCAGCAGATCGCGATTTGATGACCGTTCTCGCGCTCGGCTTCGCGCTGCTGATCCTGATTCAAACAGCGATCTCCGCGCTACGCGGCTGGCTGCTGTTGCACCTCACGAGCACGCTATCGCTGCAAGTGCTGACGCAGCTGTTCTCGCACTTGCTGCGCTTGCCGCTGGCGTTTTTCGAGAAACGTCACGTCGGCGATTTACTGTCGCGTTTCGCCTCGATGGACGCGATTCAACGCACGCTCACCGGCAGTTCGCTCGAAGTTCTGATCGATGGCGTACTCGCGATCAGCATGTTCATTGTGATGGCGATTTACAGCGTGCAGCTCACGCTTGTCGTGCTTGCTTTCGCGATGATTTATGCACTGCTACGCTGGGCGCTATTCCGCCCCATGCGCGAGGCCGTGAACGAGCAACTCATCTTCGCCGCGCAGCAGCAAACACATTTCATCGAAAGCCTGCGCGGCATGCAGGCGATCAAGCTGCACATGGGCGAGGCAGATCGCCTGTCGCGCTGGCAAAACGCCGTGGTCGACACCGTGAACGCCAGCATTCGCGCACAAAGCCTCACGCTGACGTACAAGACTGCGAGCTTCGCGCTGTTCGGGCTGGAGAACGTTTTGATCGTCTGGCTTGGCGCGCGCGAGGTGATTTCCGGTGGTTTTAGCGTTGGCATGCTGCTCGCGTTCATTGCTTACAAAATCGTGTTCGTGACGCGTTTGTCCAATCTGATCGACAAGTTCACTGAGTTCAAATTGCTTGATCTGCACGCCGAACGTGTTGCCGATGTCGCACTGGCGGGCGTCGAAGCCCGAGGTCAGGCTCCCGCTCCCGACGTGTCGAAAGCGACCTGGGTCGTTGAAAACCTCGGCTTTCGCTACGGCCCGCACGACCCGTTTATCTTCCGCAACGTGAGCTTCACCGTGGAACCCGGTGACAGCGTGGCGCTAACCGGTCGTTCCGGGGCGGGAAAGACGACGTTGGCCAAGGTCGTGGTGGGTCTGTTGCCCGCGACGGAAGGCCGCGTTCTGATTGACGGGCTGGACATCCGTGAGATCGAGCCCACCTCGCTACGCGCGCAGCTTTCAGCCGTGATGCAGGACGATTACGTGTTTGCCGGTTCCATCTCGGACAACGTGAGCCTGTTCGACACCGAGGCCGACGCCACGCGGGTGAACGAATCGCTCAAGGGCGCAGCGTTGTGGGAGGAAGTATCCCGCATGCCAATGGGCGTTGACTCACTGGTCGGAAACACCGGCAGCGCATTGTCCGGTGGGCAGCGCCAGCGGCTACTCCTCGCTCGGGCGCTCTATCGCCAACCCAGGTTTCTGCTGCTGGACGAGGCCACCAGTGCGCTCGACACCGAGCGCGAGCAGGCCGTCAATCAGGTCGTCAAAAACCTCGGCATCACCACGCTACTCATCGCGCACCGTGAATCGACGGTGGCGATGGCGGGGAAGCGGGTGGAGTTGGGTGGGCACGGCTGAGGACTAGCGTGCTTGTTAGAACAGCGACGTTACGTTTTCACCACCGCCAATCAACAAAATTTCAACGTTTAGTAACGCACGGATATCGATTTGTTCTTGTGCGAATTCAACAGTGGCTTCGGCTGGCTTTTCCATGGGGTAGACCTTAATGAGTGAGTTGGAGAGAAAACAATAGATGGTGTCTAAAACAGCGACGTTACGTTTTCACCACCGCCAATCAACACAATTTCAACGTTTAGCAAAGTACGGATATCGATTGGTTCTTGTGCGAATTCAACGGTAGCTTCGGCTGGCTTTTCCATGGGGTAGACCTTAATGAGTGAGTCGGAGAAAAAACAATAGATGGTGTCTAAAACAGGGAGGTGACGTTTTCACCACCGCCAATCAACACAAGCTCAACATCGAGCAAGGTGCGAAATTCGATTTGATCTAAATCAAGCGCGGCAGTGGTTTCAATTTGCTTTTCCATAATGTGATCCTTAAGTTGACTTGGCTTTTGCGAGGAGATGGAGGACAATCCAGAATCAAATATGCCACTGTCATCGGGAGTAATGCAAGTGGAAACTGAAGCGCTAGTTGGATTAATTGATGCGTGCGTAACGAGCTTCGACAGTGACGGTCTCGAGGATTTGGTCGCCCAACTCGGTTCGGACTTGCCGTCGCTACTTAAATCGCCCGACGACGCGACTTTCGCGCTCGTAGTGCAGAGCGCACGACTGATCGCTTTCAGCCGCGATCCGAAACCTGTCGCAACTTGCATACGCATCCTCCTCGACGTCGCTGGTGCGCATATCGCGAGGGCTCGAACTCAGGAGGCAATCCCGCTTGCGGAGCGCGCTATGGATCTCGCCGACGACCATGGGCTGCGACCAGAACTGCGGCGAGCGTACAACTTTTACTCTGTGATCAGCACGGACGCTGGCGTCCCAGCGAGAGGCGTCGAATTCGCGTTGCGATCCGCGGTAATTGCGCATGAACTTGATGACCAGATGGCTATCGCATCAGCATTCGGAAACATGTCGGCCGCTCTGCACGCAATGGGCCTTTATCGTGAGGCGATCTCAGTTGCGTTGCGCGTAATTAAGCGCTTCAAGAACAATCCGAATTGCACGCCTTTTGTCGCGGTAGCTCGCGCTAATCTTGCTAGCTCAGCTCTTGCGCTGCAGCACTTCGCGCTTAGTGCGGAGTCGGCAAAAGAGGCCTGCGATTTGATGGGCTTGCCGCGCGACGCGCACGGTGTTTTGAATCGCATGGCGACCGAAGGTATCTGGCTAAAAAGCGCGATCGGCCTCAAGGACGACGAAGTGATTGCCGTGCGCTTGCAATTGATTCGAGGGCTCTGCGATGCGTATAAATCGCCGCGCTTACAACTGAATCGTGATCTCGCCGAAGCTGCCTACGAAATTTACGCGGGCAACCTGACCTTAGCTGTGGCGAAATTGCTCGAACTATTGAAGCATTCAAAAGCATTGCCTGGCCTCTATCGCGACAACCTGGCTTTGCTCGTTCGTGCCTATGAAAAGGGCAATGATCATGCTGGAGCACTTTTGTATCTCGGCGAATTGGTAGAGTTCCTCGGCAAGTCTCAAGTCGCGGCTGTTTCGCGCCAACTTGAAGTGATTCGCGAGCGTATTCAGACGCCGATGCCGGGCAAGGATGATGTTCGCGCGGTGATCATGGCGATTCAGAAAAAGCCGAGTTCGCACCGGGAAGAGGTCGAAGTTCCGGAGTCGCTGTACCGCGAAGCTATGGAACGTTTAGCGGTGTCAGCGGAACTGCGTGAAGACACGCTCGGACGCCATGCGTATCGCGTCGGCAAGCTGACTGGTTTGCTCGCGAATTCGCTGGGGTACGGCAACAAATTCATGCAGGAAATAGAGCTTGCGGCGCGGCTGCACGATATTGGCAAATTGGGCATTCCTGACGGTCTCTTGATGAAGCCCGGCAAGCTGACTGACGCAGAGTTTATGGTGATGCAAAAACACACCGCTATCGGCGCGCAGATCCTTCAGCAGTGCACGCATCCAGCCTTCCGGCTGGCCGAGCAGATCGCGCTGAACCATCATGAAAAATGGGATGGTACTGGCTATCCGAAGGGCCTTAAAGGCGAGGAGATTCCTGAGGTTGCGCGCATCGCTGCACTCGCCGATGTGTACGACGCGCTGACGCATGTGCGCTCGTACAAACATGCGTGGACGCACTCGGAAGCGGTGATCGAAATTGAGCGCACTTCGGGAGCGCATTTCGAGCCGCGCATGGTCACTGCGTTCATTTCGTTGGTGAATCATTTGCGTCGTGCGCATGGTGAAGCGTTCGACGACTATTTGTCTGAAGGCGGCAAACATTCGACATTTATTCAGGCGCGCGATGAGATGCATCGCATGTTGAATGAGATGGAACCGTTGGCGCCAGGGGAGCTTTTGTAGGCGTTTTTTGGCAGTTGTTTTCGAGTTTTGCGGAGCATCAGCTTTTTGGCTAGAAGCGTCTCTGATCAAGGGCTAAAGCAAGTATTTTTAACAACCCGACATTTGACTCTTTCTGCTGCTAGCCCTAGTGAAATGACGTTTTCTGCAAAAAGCTGATTATATTTTGTTGTATTTGTACAACATAAAAAAGCCGAGTTTTGTCACAAACCGCCAAGTTTAGGCAGTTTCCGAGTGCTGGCTTGCGCGAATTCGTTAATTTCACGCGGAATTTTCGTTGTCGAACGCTGCGTTTTGACCGCCGCACGTAAACTGATATCCATTCGGCTCTGACGAGTCTGTTTGTTCAGGTTTTGTTTATGTACGAGTTCGACACACTTTCTCTGCATGCAGGGGCAAGGCCCGACCCGACGACGGGAGCGCGGGCGACGCCGATCTACCAAACCTCTTCGTTCGTATTTGAGGATTCGGATCACGCGGCGGCGCTTTTCAACATGGAGTGCGCGGGGCACGTTTACTCGCGGCTCTCGAATCCGACCAATGCCGTGCTGGAGGAGCGCATCGCAGCGCTTGAGGGCGGCATCGGTGCGATTGCGGTCGCGTCCGGTCAGGCGGCGCTGCATTTGGCCATTGTCACGCTGATGGGCGCGGGCAGTCACATCGTGGCCAGCCGCGCGCTGTATGGCGGTTCGCACAATTTGCTGGATTACACGTTGCCGCGATTCGGCATCGAAACGACGTTCGTTGATCCGGGCGACGTCGATGCATGGCGCGCGGCGGCACGTCCGAACACGCGGCTCTTCTTCGGCGAAACGCTGGGCAATCCGGGCAATCTGCTGATTGATATTGAGAAGGTTGCCGGCATTGCACATGAGGCAGGCGTGCCGCTGATGCTCGATTCGACGCTGACGACGCCGTACCTGATTCGCCCGTTCGAACACGGCGCGGATATCGTGTTTCATTCCGCGACCAAGTTTTTGCAAGGGCATGGCGTGGTGATTGGCGGGTTGCTGGTGGATAGCGGGCGTTTCGACTGGCTATCGGATCGCGCGAAAGAAAAATTTCCCACGCTGTCAGCCCCGTACCACGGCTTCCACAACATGGTGTTCGCCGAGGAATCCTCCACCGCTGCCTTTCTGTTGCGCTGTCGTCGCGAAGGGCTGCGTGACTTCGGCGCGTGCATGGCGCCGATGACGGCGTGGCAAATATTGCAGGGCATGGAGACGCTGCCGGTGCGTATGGATCGGCACATCACCAACACACGCAAGGTGCTGGAGTTTTTGCGCTTGCATTCGTTTATCGGCGCAATCGCGCATCCCGAATTGCCCGAGCACCGTGATCATGAGCTTGCGAAGAAGTATTTTCCGAAGGGTTCCGGGGCGGTTTTCTCGTTTGATCTCAAAGGAACGCGGGCGCAGGGCAAAGCCTTTATCGACAACCTGCGGCTGTTCTCACATCTGGCCAACGTCGGTGACGCGAAATCACTGGTGATTCATCCGGCAAGCACCACGCATTCGCGCATGAGCGTTGACGCGCTGGCAACGGCTGGCATCACTGAAGGCACCATTCGCCTGTCGATTGGCCTGGAAGATGCAAAGGATTTAATTGAGGATCTAGCGAGGGCGCTTAAGGCAGCGGAGAAAGCGAAATGAAGCTAACCGTCAACGGCAAATCAGCCTACGCCTACACCGGTACCCGCAATTTCAACGCGGCGCTTCCCACCGCCGTATTCATCCACGGCGCGGCGAATGATCACAGCGTCTGGTCACTGCAATCGCGCTACTTTGCGTTTCACGGCTGGAATGTGCTCACGCTTGATCTTCCGGGACACGGGCAGAGCGAAGGAGCGCCGTGCACGAGGATTGGCGATTACGCTACGTGGGTTGCAGCGTTTCTGGATGCGGTGGGCGTACGCGCAGCAGTGGTGGTCGGACACAGCATGGGATCGCTCACCGCGCTTGAACTTTCCGCACGACGGCCCGAGCTGGTTGGCAAACTGGCACTCGTTGGCACCGCAGTTCCGATGGCGGTGGGCGACGTGCTGCTTGATGCGGCGAGAGATGACGAAGACAAAGCGCGTCGCATGATCGTTGAATGGTCCTTCGCGCCGGCATCGCAATTAGGTAACAACCACGCCGTGCCTGGAATGTGGTTGCCGGGCAACAGTCTTGCGCTCATGCGGCGTATGGCAAAGGGTGTGTTGCACACCGATCTCGCTGCCTGCAAAGCCTATGCAGGGGGGCTCGATGCCGCGAAAACGGTATCCGTTCCTGCCCTGGTCGTGATCGGTACACGAGACATGATGACCTCCCCGAAGGGCGCGCAGGGTGTGATTGCGGCGCTGCCCGATGTGCGCGTGGAGACGCTGGCGGAGGCGGGGCACAGCATGCTGTCGGAGGCACCGGGGCAGGTGCTAGATGTGCTGTGGAAGTTTGCGAATGCGAAGTAATTCTGTGGGCGCAGACGACCCTAACGTAGGGCGGGCCCTGCCCGCCTCCTCGTCGCCGCGAAGCGCTCGAAAATGAGGCTGCGCCTGTTTTTTCACGAGGCGGGCACTGCCCGCCCTACATGGATGGTGTGAATAGTCTGTGCCTAGATTTTTCTGCGCGGCTCCGATCCGACAAAACGCAAGCTTCGAACTCGATGCACGCGTCGCGCAACATGTTCGCGTGTTGCGTTTGCGTGAAGGCGAAGCGATCACGCTGTTCGACGGACACGGTGGTGAAACGCCGGCAACGCTCACGCGCATCGACAAACGTAGCGCCGAAGTAACCGTCGGTGAACACACCGCAATCGAGCGCGAGTCAGACCGAAAAGTCACGATTTACGCAGCGCTGATCGCCAATGACCGCATGGACTGGATGATTCAGAAGGCTTGTGAACTGGGCGTTGCGGCGATACGTCCGATATTCAGTGAACGCTCGCAGCGTGTCCCCGGCGACGTCGGTAAGCGGATTGAACACTGGCGCGGCGTCTTGATCGCGGCGTGTGAGCAATGCGGACGCAATCGAGTTCCCGAGATTCATGCGCCGGTCGCGCTTCCCGAGGCGCTGTCTTCGCTAGCGACTGAATCGACGGTTTTGCTGGACGCTGACGGCGAAGCGGCAATGCCTTCAATCGCGGCGGGCCCGGTATCGATATTCGTTGGCCCGGAAGGTGGTTTCGCGCCGGGCGAACTCGAACTACTGCGAAATCGTTGCGACCATAAATTGCGGATTGGTCGCACGGTTTTGCGCGCGGAGACGGCAGCGATTGCTGCGTTGGCGTCGCTTGTCTCGCTGACGTGATTGGGGTCGTTGCAGAGACGGCACATGAGTGAATTATTTTGTAGGAGCGGCTCTGCCGCTCCTACAGTGCGAGCTGTCCATGCGCCAACGCAGCCAGCCCCGCCAGCGTCAACCACGCATCCCCTGCCGCCTGCCCTTTGCTCTGTGCATCAAGCGTCGCGCATGACTTCAATAGTGGCGCGACCTGTCGCGGACTGATCTGGCTGGCAGCCACCTCCATCGCCTGCTGCCGTTTGCCCCACACACGGGCGTTGCGCAACGCCTGCATCATCGGCACGCCTTCGCGGCGCGACATAAAAATGCTGCCCAGCGCGTGCACATCCTCCGCCAGTTGCCACGACAATCGTGGCGCTTGCTCGCCCTCCGCCTGCAAGCCCGCTAGCACGCGGCCATAACGCGCGAGATCACCCCGCAGGAAGGCTTCGGACAGCTCGCTCACGTCGTAGCGCGCCACGTCGGTCACGGCGTCAAGCACGGCCTCAACGCTTAGCTTTCCCGGCGGGGCTAAAAGCGCGAGTTTTTCGATTTCCTGTTTTGCGGCAAGCAGGTTGCCTTCGCAGCGTTCGCTGATCAGTTCGATAACTTCGCGGTTCGCGTCAAACCCCGCGAGCGTGAGTCGCGACTTCACCCAGCGCGGCAGTTGATCTCGATCTACCAAGGGCGCGGCGACTGTAACGCCTAAGCGATCACAAGCGATGAACCAGGCAGAATCGGTCGCGGAGCGATCAAGCTTTGGCAGGTTCAAGATGAATAACGTGTCGGGCGGCGGATCGTTCGCGATATTCGCGAAGAACGCGCCCGCATCTGCCGACAGTTTCGCGGTGTTGACGCTAATTTCAACAATACGCAACGTTGAGAAAAGCGACAGGTTGTCGCTCGACTGCGTGACCAGGCTCCAGTCGAAATGCGCTTCCACGATGAAGTGCTCGCGCTCGCTGTAACCCGCCTTGCGCGCGGCTAATCGAACTGCATCAGCGGCCTCGATTTTGGTGAGGATTTCTTCGCCGTAGATCAGGTACACGGGCTTGAGCGATTCGCCTAAGCGCGTTGTCAGTTGATCGGGGGAAATTTGCATAGTGGGGATATTGTGGGAGCGGCTTTAGCCGCGGAAGACCTAAAATTTTCGCGGCTAAAGCCGCGCCCACAAAAACCCCCGTTTGCAAATTTCCCCCGATCAAATGACAACGCGCTTTGGCGAATCGCTCAAGCCCGGGTACCTGGT
>JBBRVM010000069.1:0-10845 GCA_038246865.1 Burkholderiales bacterium | reverse complement strand
TACCCGGTCGATCTCTAGCTGCTCCATCGGATTTCTTTCTTCAGTATCCGCCAGCGGTCGAATATAGTGTCCACACAACTTAAAGTTTTTGGCTCACGTCGACTGCGGGCCCTTGCTTTCTGTCCGTAGCGGCTTCGCCTTCTTCAACAACCAATGACTCTCAGCGAGTCAAGGAGACTGTCATGACCTTCCTGATGCTCGGCCTGATTCTTTTCCTGGGCATCCACTCGGTACGCATCGTTGCCGACGACACGCGCAGCCGCTTCATCGCCAACCGTGGTGCCGGCGGCTGGAAGGGCATCTACTCGATCGTATCGGCGCTCGGCCTCGCCGCCATCATTTGGGGTTATGCGGCCGCACGCGCTGAGCCGGTGGTGCTCTGGGCACCCATCCCCGGCATGCGGCATCTGGCGGCTTTGCTCACCTTTATCGCGTTCATAGTGCTGGTCGCTGCTTACGTTCCGGGCAACGGATTCAAGGCACGATTGCATCACCCGATGGCGCTGGCCGTGAAAGTCTGGGCGCTGGCGCATCTGCTGGCCAACAACACCCTTGCCGACCTTTTGTTGTTTGGTAGCTTTTTGCTCTGGGCGGTATTGAGTTTTCGCGCCGCGCGCCAGCGAGACCGAATCGCTGGCACCGTGTATGCCGCGGGTCGGCTGCCAGCCACGCTGATCACAGTGGCCGTGGGCGTAGTGGCCTGGTGTGTGTTTGCGTTCTGGCTACATGCAGCCTGGTTGGGCGTGCGACCACTGGGCTGACAGAGGCACCTGCCCCTTTTGCCAAACCGGCAAGCATTTGCGACCGCACGGATGACCTTGGGCTTGTGTGAAGTTCCACCAAACCCCTGTGGAGCCTCAACCCGCAGGGAAAAACGCGGCATCAGCGTTAGTTGAGTTATCAATCGTGTCACGACACCGACGAAGTAAGACCTGCCGCGACCCGCTTGAACAACGCCGAGTGGTCGCGCGTCAACTCGTCGATGATCGTGAAGTGATTGAGGCTTGGGATTTCCCATTCGGTGACGTCTTTCCAAAGCTTGCCGAGTAGCTGGTTCTGGCGCAAAAACTCTTCAAGCTCAGCGCCGCCTACGGCCGCGGTGAAATCGCACGCCACACGCCGCCCCTGATATGCCGGACTCATCGCGAGCGCCTCGTCGTTCGTGAGTTTGAGCGCCTCGTTCAGGTAGATCGGTACCAGAGGTTCCAGGTCGAACACACCGCTGATCGAGGTGGCCGAAACGAATGGCGTCGCGGGCAAACCGTGCGCCGACCAGTCGGTTGTCATGCACCACGCCGTCAAGTGTCCGCCCGCCGAGTGGCCTGCCAGCGCAATACGGTCACGATTGATCGCGAGAGCGGAGGCGTTGTTCCACAGATGCGCCACAGCCGATTCGATTTCGCCAGCGATGCCGCGAAGGGTGGTCTGTGGACACAGTGTGTAGCCCGCGATCACCGCCGCCATCCCGTTCGCCACAAAGGGCGCGGCGACCACACTCCAGTCGTCTTTCGACAAGCGCTGCCAGTAGCCGCCGTGAATGAATACCAGTGTCGGCCAGCCGCCCGCCGGTGCCGCTCCAGTTGGCATGAATACGTCGAAACAATTGCGCGGCAGTGGGCCATACGCCACGTCGCGTACACCTGCAGCGTCAGAACGTACCCGCTCGCTCTCGCGCTGCCAGCGGGGCAGCAAAGTGTCCGCCCAATCGGGCACGGCGGCACCATTGTTGTAGCGACGGGCGAGTTCTTCGAGAGGGAGATTTGGGATCATGTTTTGAAATGTAGCCCGGATGATTGCATCCGGCCTACGAATTGGCTTTGCCGGAAAACACCGCCAACAAACTCGCCCCCACGATGAACGCACCGCCAATCAACGTGCTTTGCGTAATCACTGCTGCGCCGCCGAGCCACGAGCTGAGCGTTGCCACCAAAATTTCTGCAAGCATCAGCACCGATAGAACATTCGCGGGCAGCCGCGCCGCGCTGTATTGCAAAGCGAGATTTCCGATCAATACCGCGACGGTGAAAATCGCTACTCCAACCCACGCGATGGGTTGCGGAGCGAGCACCAACGGCTTGCCCAGTAACGCAAGCATTGCAATCACCAGCGGCGCAATGAGCACTGCGCCGATGAACATGGCAAACGCGCAGGCTTCCTGCGGCGCGCCAGCGTATTTACGCAAGATCACATTGTTTAAACCAAAGAAAAATCCGCCTGCAACGGCGAGCCAGTCGGCGATGGAATTCGGAACCGGCACCTGCAATTTGCCTTCACCCAACACGAGCGCCGCGCCAATCAGCGCGAGCGCCGTTCTGGCGAGCGCCGACGCTGTAATGCGCTCAGCCAGTAGCCAGCGCGCGAGCAGCACAACCCACATCGGCATCAAGTAAAACAGGAGCACCGCGCGCACGACATCACCCGTCGCCAGCGCCGAATTGAAGCATGCATTGGTCATGCCCGATGCGACGACCAACCCGCCAAGCGTGGCGCGGTTTTGCCACAAAATTTTCGCGGCGCTCGGTCGCACAATGAGCACGGCGACGGCGCATGCACCGAAGATGAACCAAGTCGCCCACAATGACGGCATGCCGTGCGCTTCCAGCCACTTCAACGGAAACCACGACACGCCCCAGACGCTGGCGTTGATTAAAGCGCCGAGGGCTGCCAGAAAAGAGATGCCAGTCGCAGCACCTGAACGAGAATTTAATTGCATCAAGCGATTATGCGCAGCGAACAGAAATTGATCGCGCTGCGCTTTTGGACAATGAGTTCAACGTATGATCAAAGCCATTGCGTTTGATGTAGTGAAAAGAATTTGAGCCGCACCGCCCCGATCGAATCCATCGCTAAACATCCGGAGTTTCGACGTCTCGACTCGATTTCTGATGTGGTCGTGGAATTACGTTATGCGACTGAAAGTAACTTTGTCGGTCGTGATATGTACACGGGATTCGATTGCGCGTGGCTGCACCGCGACGCCGCAGCTGCATTGACCCAGGTTGCGACAAGTTTGCGTGCGGTGCAACCCGACTTGCGCTTGCTGGTGCTTGACGCGCTTCGCCCGCAACGGGTGCAGGAATTGATGTGGGACCGCCTCGAAGGCGCCGATCTGCGCCAGTATCTGGCGTCGCCAGATCGCGGTTCAATTCATTCGTTTGGCATGGCTGTGGATGTCACGCTCATTGACACAGAAGGCCGTGAGCTTGATATGGGTACGGCGTTTGATGACTTGACTGAGCGCTCACATCCCGCGCTGGAAACGGAGTCGATGCAACGTGGCGAGATCACGGCGGCGCACATTGCAAACCGTCAAATCTTGCGTGACGTAATGACCACAAACGGCTGGCAAGGCATTTCGACCGAGTGGTGGCATTTTGATTGTGGCGACCGACTGCTGGTGCGGCAAAACTACACCCGCATCCTCTAGTTTCTCGTCCCAAACATGCGCTGCCACCAAAGCAAGGGCACAGGGCCCGGTTGCTGACTCAGCCACTCAATCAGAGCATCAACGACGGGGCGTGCAATTTTGTGGCTCGCTTGCGGGTGATTGATGAGGCCAACCAGAATGCACAGTTCGCCATCAGCATTGCGCACATAGCCAGCCACAGACACCACGTCACGCAAGGTGCCCGTCTTCACACGGGCGCGCCCAGTCGCTGGGCTGTCCTTCAGCCGATTTCGCATGGTGCCATCAATGCCGACAATCGGCAGGCTTGACAGAAACTCTGGTGCCCATTCGCTCTTGTGCATAACCCGCAAAACGTCTGCCAGCAGGCGTGGCGGCAGGCGTTCCGTACGTGACAAACCGGAGCCGTTGTCCAGTACAAGGCCAGCGTCGATGATGCCGCGCTCGCGCAGCCACCCGCGCACGACCTGTTCGCCGCGCGCCGTGCTGGTGGCAGACGCATCGCCATCCTTTGCGAGGGCACCGAGGGTCATGAGGAGACTCCGAGTCAGCGCGTTGTCGGACGGTTTGTTGATATTGCGCACGATCTCAGGCAAAGCACGGGAGCGATGCTCGGCCAGCAATCGCGATAGCGCAGGCGCCGGGGCCTCACGCGTAACGCCGTTAAACCGCCCGCCCATTTCGCGCCACAGCGAACGAAACAGACGGTCGATAAAGTCGGTACGATCCAGCACGTTGATGCGCGTGGTGGCCTTGCAGTCCCTCGGATAGCTTCCGTGCAGGAGGATGCGCAATGTGCCGTCGGCAGCGCGCTCAACCAGCGGCGTTTTCCAGCTATCTTCCCAATCCTTGCAAAGGCCGTCGATGAGCGTCATTGCGGGCGCCAGCACGACGCGATCCAGCGGAGAGTTCATGCGCACGGTGAAGCCCTCGCTGGTTGACTCCATTGTCAAGTGGAACAAATTGTTGTCGAGTAACAGCGCGTCGGGAATGACGTTGTACTGAAATTCGGGAGACTCATCGAACGGTGGCACGCCAACGTCAATTCGCGGTGGCGAAAAGAAGGTTCGATCCAGTAGCAAATCGCCCGCGATTTCAGCGATGCCCTGCTGCCGAAGCGATTGCAACATGCCACGAAACGCCGCCGTGTCGAAATCGGCGTCGGCCAGTCCACGCAGCGCCAGATCACCCTGCAAGACGTCACCACTGACCGCCGCCGCCGAGCGCAACTCGGTACGTCCACGATACGCCGGCCCGAGCCGTTCCAGCGCGACCGCAGTGGTTAGCAGCTTCATGGTTGAAGCCGTCTGCAAACTGCGCCCGGCCTGATGTGAAAACAGCATGCGCTGATCGCTGACTCGTTCGATCACCAAACCGATGGCGTCTTCTGGCAGACCTGCTTTGGCGAGCGCCTCCGCCACCACCGCGGGCAGCGCCGCGTGCGCCAGACTCAAACTGCATGCAGCAACGCTGGTAAGAAACATCGTCGCGACTCGAACGACCCGTTGCGACCAAAAAGCCATTTCGCGCATGGGTGCTGAAGCCGCTCCGATAGCGTCGCGCGGAAAGAAAGATCTGAGGTAGGCCATGCGGTCAGCGTAGCATTTTTGTCGCCTTTACCCGGAAATTCACGGATTCCGATACGCGCATTTCGCATTCACCGTGTTTCAATCGTAATATTGAAACAGGGGTAGTTTAGTGAGTGCAGCGTCACCTCAATTTCCTGTTTTTTGCAGGTTTCGCGGTACGTGTTTAACTCGGCAAAGCAAGCGCAACGCGCTGACGGTAACTTCGCTTTGGTCGCAGCACTCACCGGGCAACGACATTGACCATTTAGTCCATTTAATCCGGACGGGGAGTAGACACCGTGAAACTCAAAAAACTGGCACAAATCATCTCGCTTTTGTGTGTGGCAAGCCAAGTCGCCGCGCAAACGGCCAACACGCAAAAACTCGAAAAAGTAGAAATCACTGGTTCGAGCATCAAACGGGTCGCAAACGAAGGCTCATTGCCGGTCCAGATTATTTCGCGTCAGGACATCGAACGCGCTGGGATCGTGAGCGCTGAACAGCTGGTGTCACAGTTGAGCACGAACGGCAATGGCATGGACAATCTTGCCAGTAATGCAGACGTCGCAGCAGGGTCAGCGCGTGGCAACAACGGCATTTCTGCCGCTAATCTTCGCGGGCAGGGCGCGAACGCAACGCTTGTGTTGTTGAACGGTCGTCGAATTGCGATGGCGGGCCTGAACGGTGGCGTGGTCGATCTGAATTCGATTCCGATGGCGGCCGTGGATCGCGTTGAAATTCTCAAAGACGGCGCGTCTGCGATTTACGGTACCGACGCCATCGGCGGCGTGATCAACTTCATTCTGCGCAAGGACTTCACGGGTATTTCCGTATCGGCGTTCACCGATGTGACCGAAGGCGGAGGCGGCGACATCACGCGCTTTTCTGCGGTCGGCGGTTTCGGTGATCTGGCCAAAGACGGCTACAACGTGATGGGATCCGTTTCGCACAGCGAGAACGAAGCGCTGCGCGGCGATCAGCGCTCGTTTGTGAACACGTTTCAGCCCAGTCGCGGCCTGTCGGTCGACACCCGTGGAACGCCTTACGCAACCGTATTTACGTTGAGCACGTTGCGCAACATTTTGTCGTCGCGCAACGCTGCCGGCGTACTGGTCAATGGCACTGGTCCCACCCAGCCGGGCACGACTCAGGCTATGAACGGCATCAATCCGCTCGATATCCCCGGACAGGCTGGCTGCAACTCAATCGACGGCATGGCGGCCTACGACGAGCTGCTGTGGGCAACACCTTCTGCAAAGTGGGGATGCGCCTGGGACACCGGCCGCGCCGCAGTGCTGCAGCAGGCGGTCAAGCGCACGAACGCGGTCGCTCGCGCCACGTTCAAGGTGAACGATACGCTCTCGCTGTTTGGCGAATTCGTGGGTTCCGACGTGACTACCCGGAAATCGTTCTCACCGAACCAGATTTCCAGCAGCGCGGCATCCACCAGCCCGCTGTTCAATTTGCTATATCCAAACACGGGCAGCGCCTACAACCAGGTCTTCAACGCCATCGTTTCGTTGTTCCCGACCATTGAGGAAAACCGCGGACAGGGCATCGCCTATCGCTGGCGTTGTATGCCGTGCGGCAATCGCGAGATTGAGACCGAAGCCAAAACCTATCGCTACCTGGTGGGCGGCGAAGGTTCGTTCGGTTCGTGGGACTACAAATTCGGCCTGTCGCAAGCGACCAACGATTCGCGCTCGGTACTCGGCGGCGGCTACTACTTCAACGATAAATTTGTCCCGCTGCTGAGGTCCGGCGTGCTCAATCCGTTCTTGTTGGCCGGTCAGAGCCAGACGCCTGCGGCACTGGCTGCACTGGCGGCGGCGTCAGCAACCGGAACTGTTTTGTATGGCGGCAAATACACGACTGAATCGTTTGACGGGTCTACCTCTGGCCCGATTTTCAAATTGCCTGCGGGCGACGTGATGATGGCCGTT
The DNA here is from genome assembly GCA_038246865.1 of Burkholderiales bacterium. Classification (GTDB taxonomy): domain Bacteria; phylum Pseudomonadota; class Gammaproteobacteria; order Burkholderiales; family Casimicrobiaceae; genus Casimicrobium. The sequence goes on along the minus strand of JBBRVM010000069.1, from coordinate 3,928 downwards.
GGGTTCGACGTGCGTAAAGAGAAATATCAGTTTAATGGCACCGAAACGGATCTGGCAACGCGCAACAACGTGTTCAACGCCCCGTTTGACGCCGTCAACAGCTTGCTGCCGGTAAAACGCGATGTCAAAGCGATCTACACAGAAGTGCTGGTTCCGATCACCAAAACGTTTGAAGTGACCGGCGCGGTTCGCTACGACAAGTACACCGGGTTCGGCAGCACGACTAACCCGAAGTTCACCTTCCGCTTCGTTCCGACTCCTGAGGTGTTGTTCCGGGGCTCGTACAACACGGGCTTCCGGGTTCCGACATTCAGCCAGATGTTCTTCGGCACCACCGAATCGCCTTATTCGGGCAAAGATCTGGTTGATCCGGCCAAATGTCCTTCCGGTATCGTAAGCACGGCCCCGGGGTGCACGTTGATTACGCCGAACATTCTGTCGGGCGGCAAGCTGACGCTCGGACCTGAGACGACGAAGCAGGGCACATTGGGCATCGTTCTGGCACCGACGACGTGGCTCAGCGCTAACGTCGATTACTGGGAAATTCGTCGCGAAGGCACCATTCAGGCGCTGTCGCTTTCCACGCTGATCAAAAATTCCGGGTTGTTCCCCGAGGCGTTTATTCGCGATGCAGCAGGCAACCTGACGGCCATCGACAATCGCTGGTTTAATGCCGGTCAGACGGTTACCAAAGGACTGGAACTCGGTGTGCGCGCCAACGGCAACGTCGGACCCGGCAAGTTTCTGGCGTCCATCGATGGTACTTACATGATCGAGCGCAAATCAAGGCTGCTTGCCAGCTCGCCATTTGGCGCGAACGAGGTGGGCCGTTACACGCTGGGTAGCGATATCGCGCTGCGCTGGAAGCATGCTGCATCGTTCACCTACATGCAGGGGCCGTGGAGCGGCACACTGACTCAGCTCTACAGTTCTGGTTACAAAGATGCGCAGTTGCCGGGAGTAGCGAACGGCACGATTGTTCCACCCAACCTGCAACAGAATGTGAAGGCGTACACGTTGTACAACTTGAGCGCGAGCTACAACGGAATCAAAAACCTTGGCGTTACTGTCGGTATCAAAAACATCCTGAACACCGACCCGCCGTTTAGCGCAGCCTACGACGGCAACACCGGCGCGGGCAGCTCGTGGGAACCGCGCGTGGCTGATCCACGTGGCCGTTCGTACTGGGCTGGCTTGACGTACGCGTTCAAGTAAGCCTTAAGCTCGCGGCGGAAGTCGCGGCTGAGTATGTTTCAGGGGACTTGCGTCCCCTGAATTTTTTTGCAGTTCTGAAACGTGGAAATTTTGAATTGATCGAGATGAGTGATGACGCGACGGATATGAACCGCAGGCGTTTCAGCGCTCTGGCGGCGGCGCTGATTGCCTCGTCGCTGGCTCCTTCTACGTTGCTTGCGAACACGGCTGCACCGCGCCGCCTCACTCGCCGCAAAACGATAAAACCCCCTGCTCTGAAGCGCGGCGATCTCGTGGCGCTATTTAATCCGAGCGGATTCGCCGACGATGCGCTGATTCAACGCGCGACCGGAAATCTGGAAAAGCTCGGCTTCCGCGTGATGCAATCAGCGCACATCCGCGCGTCGCGTGGCAACACCGCTGGAACGATTGGGCAGCGGCTCACGGATCTGCACACTTTATTCCGAAATCGCGAAGTGCGCGCCTTGTGGGCGGCTCGTGGCGGTTCCGGCACGGCACAAATCCTGCCGTACATCGATTACGCGCTGATCGCGCGCAATCCCAAAATCGTCATTGGCTATTCCGACTTGACCTCGCTGCTGCTAGCGATTTACGCGAAGACTGGACTCGTGACTTTTCATGGGCCGGTGGGGTCGTCAGGTTTCACGCCGTTTACTGTCGCGCATCTGGAAGCGACGCTGATCGAAGGACGTGCGCCGTACGTGATGACCACCGCTGATGAACACGCGAAACGTGCGGCGACCGAGCCGAATTTTGTGCAGCGCGTGCTACGTACGGGCAGCGCGGAGGGTACGTTGATGGGCGGCAATCTGTCGGTGCTCGCGTCACTGGTGGGCACACCTTACCTGCCCGATGTCAAGAAATCGTTGCTGTTTCTGGAAGAGATCCGCGAGGCACCGTACCGCGTCGAGCGCATGCTCACGCAGCTCGCTCAGAGCGGCGTGCTCGACAACGCATCGGGTGCGATGCTCGGCGTGTTTGTCAAAGGCGACGTCCCGGCGGGCGAAGAATCATTGACGCTGACACAAGCGCTGGATGACCATTTCGCCTCGCGACCGATGCCAAGCGCGCACGGTCTTTCGTTTGGTCATATTGCGTCGCAATGGGTGCTGCCGATTGGCGTTCGCGCGCGGTTTGATGCGGAAACTAAATCGCTGACGTTGCTGGAGTCGGCAGTGACCCCGCGGTAGCAGCGGCGATAGCCGCGATGGGCGGCGGGCAACCCATCGCGGCTTTCGCCGCTCCTAAAATTCTAGTGCCTGCCGCAGTATCAGCTTTTGCGTGAAATCCCAGTTCTATAGGGGCTGAAAGGCGAAAGAACGTACAGTCGATATCTGGACTTTGTTGCTTCTAGCCCCCACGCAATGGTACTTTCAGCGTAAAGCTGACAGCCCCAATCCCTGCCGAATCAGCGCCGTGAGGATGCGTTCTTCATACCGGTAGAACGCAGAATAGTTGCCGCGCGAACCGTCGGGATTGGCACCGACGCCACCCACGAGAAAGATGACACCGTCCCTCGTTTTCGGATCGAAGGCGAAAGCGGACGTGAGTCCCCACGCGTCACCCAAATGCCCAACGCCCGTGAATCCGCCGCCGTCCGCCAGCCGGTCGCCGCGTTGCGGGCCGCTGACGTCGAGGAAATGCTGATTGCCGAGACCCCATGCGTTGAACAGCTCCTGCGCGTCGCCGAATTCGCTGGTGCCACCGTTCGGGCGCGACACGTCGAATCGCCATTGCGTCGCCAGCATCTGCGCGACGGTTTCTGGTTTCAGCAAACGAACGCCATCCACTTCGCCGCCCCCCATAAGCATCCGCATGAGCCTGGATAGTCCAACCGCCGACAGGCGACACGCGCCTTGGGGCCCGAACGCTGTGCCATTGCTGCCGATGACGTAATCCGCCTTCGCCCTTGGGGCCGGAGCTTCATTGCGGTAGTTGTCTACCTGGGCCGTCCACGGCCCTTTCGCGGGCGACGAGTCCCATATTTCCTTGCCGTCGATTTCCGTGCGCTTTCGATAAAGCGTCGCGGTGTCGGCCAGATCGCGCGGCGAAAAGTCAGCGGGATGAAAGCCGCCGCGCACGCCCAGTGGCGTAAACACCAGCCGCTGCATCAGTCGGTCAAAGCGCTCGCCCGTTACCCGCTCCATCGCCGTGCCAATCACGCCCCACGGCAAATTCGCGTACTGAAAATATTGCCCCGGCGCGGCGTTCTTCGCCCACATGGCGCCTTTTCCGTACAGTCGTCCACCCGGCACCAGCACGTCGCGAATCGGCGTCGTGTACTCCCAGTAATAGCCGCCGTCATCGCGCAGTGACGAGGTGTGCGTGAGCATCTGCCGGAGCGTGACCGGCACATCGGGAAAATGCGGATTGCGCAGCGACCAGCCGAGATATTGATTCACATCAGCGTCGAGCGACAGCGTGCCCGTTTCCACGAGCCGCATCACGCCAATGGTCGTCACGAGCTTGGAGATGGAGGCAATGCGATACATCGTGTCGGCGTTAGCGGGCAGGTTGTTCGCCGGATTCGCGTTGTCGATGTAGCGGTTACCGAACTGATTCTGGTACACCACTTCGCCACCTTTGACGGCGAGCACGGAGAGGCTCGCGAGCGGAACCTGTGGATCATTGACCGCAGTGGCAAGCTCGACGTTGAGGGCGTTGGTTCGATTAACGGATGGAGACATCGTGCGCGTCGTCGTGTGATTGCACG
>JBBRVM010000068.1:0-10978 GCA_038246865.1 Burkholderiales bacterium | reverse complement strand
GATCGCTATCGCGTTGAGTTGTCTGGTGCTGGCCAAAATCGGCAACGTTTCGGTGCCGCTGGTGCTCAAGTGGATTGTCGATCATCTGGGCACTGACAAAGCGCTGCTTGTGGTTCCGTTTGCACTTCTGCTGGCCTACGGTCTGGCGCGCCTGTCGGTCACGCTCTTCACCGAATTGCGCGAATTCTTCTTTGCCAAAGTCACGCAGCGCGCAGTGCGCCGCATCGCGCTGGAAACTTTTGAGCATTTGCATCGCTTGTCGTTGCGCTTTCATCTGGCACGACAAACCGGTGGCTTGACGCGCGACATTGAGCGTGGCACACGCGGCATCTCGTCGCTCATGAGTTACCTGCTGTTCTCGATCCTGCCGACCTTGATTGAACTCGCGCTGGTCGCTGGTATCCTCGCATGGAAGTACGACTGGACGTTCGTCACCATCACGCTCGTGACGCTGATCGGCTACATCGTCTACACGATCACGGTCACCGAATGGCGCACTGCGTTCCGCAAGGAAATGAACGAGCTGGACTCGAAGGCGAACTCGAAGGCCATCGACAGTTTGCTTAATTACGAAACGGTCAAGTATTTCGGCAACGAGCGGTTTGAGGCGGATCGTTACGACCAGAGCTTGCAGCGCTGGGAGCGTGCGGCAGTTCGCTCACAGACTTCGCTGTCGCTACTCAATCTTGGACAGAGTCTGTTCATAGCGACCGGCGCTAGCCTCGTTATGTGGCGAGCGATTGATGGCGTCATGAAGGGCACCATGTCGGTGGGCGATCTGGTGCTGGTCAACGCGTTTTTGATCCAGCTTTATGCGCCGCTCAATTTTCTTGGCGTGATCTATCGGGAAATTCGCCAGTCCGCGACCGATATGGCACGCATGTTTGGTTTGATGAATGAGCATCAGGAGATTGCGGACCGCCCGAATGCACAGACGCTGCAACCGGATCGTGCACGGGCCGGGAACGTCAGCTTCGAATCGGTGCGCTTTGCCTATGAGCCCGACCGCATCATTCTGCAAGACGTAAGCTTTCATGTTCCAGCAGGTCAGACTTTCGCAGTAGTTGGCCCCAGCGGCGGCGGCAAGAGCACGCTTGCGCGTCTGCTATTCAGGTTCTACGACGTCACCGATGGCGCGATCCGCATTGACGGCACTGACATTCGCGACTTCACTCAAACCAGCCTGCGCTCCGCTATCGGTATCGTGCCACAGGATACGGTGTTATTCAACGATACGCTGGAATACAACCTGCGCTACGGTTGTCCGACAGCGAGCGACGAAGAGGTTGCCTCCGCAATTCGTGCCGCACGGCTGGAAGCATTCGTCGCCGTGCTGCCGCAAGGTTTGCAAACGGCAGTCGGCGAGCGCGGCCTGAAACTGTCGGGTGGTGAAAAACAACGCGTCGCCATTGCCCGCGCACTTTTGAAAAACCCAGCGATTCTCATCTTTGACGAAGCCACCTCCGCCCTCGACAGCGAAAGCGAGAAAGCGATTCAGGCCGAGATCAAGGCCGTGAGCCGTGAACGCACCACGCTGATCATCGCGCATCGCTTGTCCACCATCGTCGATGCCGACCGCATTCTGGTCATGGAGGCGGGCCGTATCGTCGAGCAGGGCTCGCATGCGGAACTCCTTGCTGGGCAGGGACTCTATGCAAGGCTGTGGGCGTTGCAGGCGGAAACAAACCTCTGAGTTGTCCCGAATTCCTTGTGGGAGCGGCTTTATCCGCGTATTGTGTGCAATATAACCAACGCGGCAAAAGGCGCTCCCACAAACGCGACAGAGTGCTCCTCCCAATTTCAGCTACGCTCACCATTCACATGTTATGAAGTTCTTTACGATGACTCAATCAATTCGCGCGCGATGGCTGTGCATCGCTGTGAGCGCGCTCACAATCCTGTCGACTGCCGCGTTTGCGCAACCTGCAAATCCTGCGTTTAGTGTCGGCCCCAACGTCGAAGGTATCAGCGAATACACGCTCAAATCAAATGGCCTGCGGGTGCTGCTCTTCCCCGATGCGTCGAGCCCAAAAATTACGGTGAACATCACCTACCTGGTCGGCTCGCGGCACGAAGGCTACGGCGAAACCGGTATGGCTCATCTGCTGGAGCACATGCTGTTCAAGTCAACGCCAAAGTACCCCAAGCTTTGGCAAGACATGGCCAATCGTGGATTCATCAATAACGGCACAACCTGGCTCGATCGCACGAATTATTACGAAAGCTTCACAGCCAACGATGACAACCTGAAATGGGCCATCGAGATGGAAGCCGATCGAATGGTCAACTCCAATATCCTGCGTGAGGAACTCGACACCGAGATGACGGTGGTGAGAAATGAATTCGAGATGGGCGAGAACCGCCCGCAAGGCACGCTCTACCAGAAGGTTTTTGCAACCGCGTTTGCATGGCATAACTATGGTAACTCGACGATCGGCAATCGTAGCGATATCGAAAATGTCGGCATCGAAAACCTGCGTGCTTTCTATCGAACCTATTATCAGCCTGACAATGCCGTGATTCTGATCGCAGGCAAATTTGATACCGATAAAACGCTGGCTTTGCTCGCTGAGAACTTCGGAAAACTACCCAAACCCACACGTATTTTGCCCAAGCTATGGACGGTAGAACCGACGCAAGACGGCGAGCGCGAGATCACGGTTCGTCGCGTTGGCGACAGTCAGTTTTTGTTTGCCGCCTATCGCACGCCACCCGCTGCGCATCCCGATTCAGCCGCTTTGCAAGTGCTCATGAATCTGATGGTTAACGAGCCTGGCGGGAGGCTTTATCAGGCGCTGGTCAAGGCGAAACTTGCGGTGGGTGTTGACGTCGAGAGCGACGTGATGTTTGAACCCAGCCTAATGGGGTTCTGGGCTACCTTGAACAAAACACAATCGATTGATCGTGCGCGCAATGTGCTGCTATCGACGATTGAAGCGGCAGGTAACAAACCGTTCACTGAGACCGAGCTTGATCGCATCAAATTACAAATCGCACGCGGCTACGACCAGACTATTTCGGACTCGGGGCGTTTCGCCGTATCGCTCTCGGAAGCCATCGCGAACGGCGACTGGCGTTTCTTTTTCTACCAGCGAGATCGCCTCAGCAAGGTCACGAATGCTGACGTGACGCGGGTCGCAAAAACATATTTAAAACCGCAAAACCGGACACTGGGCCGCTACATCCCGACAGCGAAGCCAGACCGCGTAGACATGCCGACGCGCCCGGAACTGGCCACTCTTCTGGTTGACTACAAAGGCGACACAGCGGCGAGCGAAGGCGAAGTGTTTGATCCCAGCGCTGAGAATCTGGAGAAGCGTACCGAGCGATTCAAACTTGATAACGGTATGAAGGTCGCGCTGCTACCTAAAAAAACGCGCGGTAACACCGTTCAGGTCGCGTTCCGGATTGGCCATGGCGATGAAAAATCACTTTTTGGCAAGCACGCCGTCGATGACCTCGCCAGCGCATTGATGATGCGCGGCTCGAAAGGACTCACGCGGCAACAAATTCATGATCGACTGGACGCGCTGCGCACCAGTGGTGGGGTTAGTCTTGGTGGCGGAGGTTTGCAGACCAAGCGTCAGTACCTGAATGATTTGCTGTTGTTCACATCGCAAATCTATTACACCGCAACCTTTCCAGCCGACGAGTTGGAACTGGTTCGCAAGGAAATGATCACTGCCCTGGAGGCTTCAGCAGTAGAACCAGACAGCCTTGCCCAGAACGCACTTGAGCGACAGTTTTCGACTTATCCTTTCGGTGATTGGCGCTACGTCCCAACCATTCCGGAGCGAATCACGGCGATCAAGGCAGTCACTCGCCAACAGATTATTAGCTACGCCAACGCAATGCGCGGCTTCAGCAGTGCCGAGATATCGATTGTGGGCGACTTTGATCCGGTAACCGTGAAAACGGTGCTTGCACAAGCCTTCGGGAAAAGCAAATTGCCGCAGCCGTTTACGCGCGTCAATCGCGAATACAAGCCCACTGTAGTCAGGCAGGAAAAGATTGCCACACCCGACAAAGAAAACGCGACCTACATGACGCGCGTCGCTTTTCCGCTGCAAGACAAATCGACGGACTACCCGGCATTGGTGCTGGCAGACTTTATTGTCGGCGGCTCTGGCGGTGCGCGCTTGTTCCTGCGTGTTCGCGAAAAAGAAGGTCTGAGCTACGACGTGTTCAGCATGCTTTCGGTGCCGACTTTCTCCAATAGTGCGTCGTGGACATTTGGCTTCATCTCGAATCCACAAAACGCTGCGAAGGCGGAAGCATCGCTCAAGGATGAGCTAAATATTTTGCTGCGCGGCGAGCTCACCGAAGAAGAGTTCGTGTTGCAAAAGCAATCGCTGCTCGATCAAAGAAAAGTCCGTCGCACGCAGGACGCTTCGCTTGCGGCGCAGCTCGTCGGCTTGTCGGATGCAGATCGTACCTATGCGTTCGTCGGCGAGATCGAAACGAACATTGCGAAACTCACGAAAGCCGACTTCGATGCGGTTCTCAAGAAATACGTGAACCCGGCGCAGTTGTCGTCCGTGTTGGCGGGCGATTTCAGCAAAGTGAAGTAGTAACGTCGTGCGGCCGTCGCGCAACGTAAAATAGGGTTTGCCCGCAATAAATGAAGGGGCGCGTCATCGCTGACCGCCCCTTTTTGTTTCTCTTCAATGCCCGCTGCAGTACCCGCCTCCGCCCTGAACCCCAAGCGTGAACGCCAGATTCTCATCGTGCTGATGCTGATGAGTCTCACCAACATTCTCGACTTCATGATCCTGATGCCTCTGTCGCCGCATCTGATGCGCGAATTCGGTATTTCGACATCACAATTTGGGTTGCTGGTCTCGGCGTACGCATTCGCCGCAGCGGTCTCATCGCTGCTCATGGCCTCCATCGCAGACCGGTTTGATCGCAAGCGCGCGCTGTTATTCGTCTATGTGGGGCTGATCGTGGGCACGCTTGGCTGCGCGCTGGCACCAAGCTATGCGATGTTGCTCATCGCACGCATCGTGTCGGGTGTGTTCGGCGGCGTGCAGGGATCTATCGCGATGTCCATCGTGGGCGATCTGGTGCCCGACGAGCGTCGTGGCCGCGCCATGGGCCTCGTAATGTTGTCGTTTTCGCTATCGGCCGTACTCGGCGTGCCGCTCGCGATTTATGCAGCGGGTCAGGGCGGCTGGCACACACCGTTTCTCGCGCTGGCGATTTCCTGTTGTGTATTGTGGGTGGTTGCGCAGCGGCTGGTGCCGGTGATGCGCGGCCACATTCGCGCGGGCAACCCGCAGGGATTGTGGGCGGGTTATGCCGAATTGCTCTCGGTGCCCAATCACTGGTGGGCCTTCGCAACGACGGGTTTGCTCACGCTGTCCGGGATGATGGTCATCCCGTACATCGCGCCGTCGCGCGTCGCGAATGAAGGCATGACCGAGCTTCAGCTTGCGTACTTTTATCTAGTCGGCGGCGGGGTTACGCTCTTTACGCGTCCTCTGTTCGGTCGAATGACTGATCGCTATCCGCGCGCAAAGTTCTACTATTGGCTGGTGCTCGCCTCCATCATTCCCATGGTTCTCATTACGCATTCGTATGGACTCAATCTGTTCGGGCAACTTGCCGTGTCAGCGTTGTTTTTCATCTTTGTGAGCGGTCGCTTTGTACCGTCCTCGGCGCTAGTGACGGCTGCGACGATTCCGCAAATGCGCGGGCGTTTGATGTCGTTTAACTCGGCGGTACAAAACTTGTTTACCGGACTTGCTGCCCTCGTTGGCGGCGCGATGTTGACCACCTCAGCCAGCGGGCAAATCGTCGGCTACGAGGCGGTGGGCTATCTCTCGTGCATCGTCGGGATTGCGTCGGTCTGGGCGGCCTACAAGGTGCGCGCAGTTTCGTGAATCCTTGCACAAATCTTCGTCTTGAAGCGCTGGCTGCCGAGCGCGGCGGCAAGACTGTGTTTGCAGACGTCAACGTTAATGTCGCTTCTGGCACGCTACTTCGGGTGCTTGGGCCCAACGGAGCTGGTAAGACCACGCTGCTGCGAGTACTCGCCGGGTTAGGGGCTGCGTCGGCGGGTACGGTGCAGTGGCATGCCGTTGATTCCATGGAACTGCGCCCTGGCGAAGCCGCAGTCTTCGCCGGCCACGCCAACGCGATGAACGATGCGCTTACCGTTGCCGAGAACTTGAGCTACGCCGCAGCATTAGCGGGTTTTGACGGTACGACACCTGTCGTGCGTCGTGCTCTGACCCAACTGGGTGTGGAAAAGCTCATCAATCGCCGCTTCGGCAGCCTGTCTCAGGGCCAGCGCAAACGCGCATCGCTCGCTCGCCTGCTGCTGCGCGCGCACCCGGGTGAACGCGCCTGGTTGCTTGATGAGCCGTTCGTCGCACTTGACACGGATACGCAGTCGCAACTCGCATCACTGATCGGCGAAGAGCTGGCCGCGGGTGCAATCGTCGTGCTGACGTCGCACCAAACAGTCGCAATCAACGCGTCCAGGATTCAGGAGCTCGCGCTGTGAGCCTGCGCGCAGCAACAACCGCAGTGTTCCGCCGCGAGATGCAGCTCTTTGCGCGGCGCAAGAGCGACTGGGCCAATCCGATCGTGTTTTTTCTGATTGTGTGTTCACTGTTTCCGTTCGCGGTTGGTAGTGAATCGGAAAAACTCAAACTCATCGGGATTGGTGTGATTTTTGTCGGCGCGTTGCTTTCCGCCATGCTGTCGTTGCCGCGCTTGTTTGACGAGGATGCACGAGACGGATCGCTTGAGCTAATGCTCGCTTCGAGTGAGCCGCTGGCGGTGCTCATTCTGGCTCGAATCGCCGCGCTCTCGCTTGGTCTCGGCGTAGCGCTAACCGTCGCAACGCCGGTGTTCGCACTCTTTTATGCATTGCCGTTCGACGTCGCTGGCATGCTTGCCGTGTCAGTCGCGATGGCGGTGCCGACGCTCTTGCTGATTGGCGCTATCGCCGCAGCGCTTTTGGTGTCTGCACGTGGCGGTGCGATCCTCACGGCTGTGCTGGTGCTTCCGTTAACGATCCCAACGCTCATTTTCGGCGCGGGCGCGGCGCTCAAAGTGCTCTACGGCGAGTCGCCCGTGGCAGAACTGGCGTTGCAGGGCGCGTTCCTGCTGCTTGCACTAGCATTGTGTCCGCTTGCGGCAGCCGCCGCCCTGAAAATAAGCACTGATTAAAAAAGTGGCACGTACCGAACAACAATCGAACGACACATTTGCAGGACGCTGGTTCTGGCGTTACGCTTCGCCCGCCACGTTCTATCCTCTCGCGGGCAAGATCGAAAAAATCTGCTGGGTGCTTGCAGTTTTGCTGGCAGTCGTTGGGCTATATGTGGGGTTCTTCGTCGCGCCTGCGGACGCGACGCAGGGCGAGGTCTACCGAGTTATCTTTATTCACGTTCCTGCAGCATGGATGACGATGATCATCTACCTGGCGATGGCTTTTTGGTCGGGTACGGGACTCGTGCTCGGGACGCGCCTGTCGTTCATGATGAGCCACGCGCTTGCGCCCACCGGCGCGATCATGGCGGTTATCGCGTTGTGGACGGGCGCGCTGTGGGGCCGTCCGACCTGGGGCACGTATTGGGTGTGGGATGCGCGAATTACCTCGACGCTCATCCTGTTCTTTCTCTACGTCGGTTACATGGCGCTCGCCGCTGCGTTCGATGACAAGAAGAAAGGCGACCGCGCTTCGGCATTAATCGCGCTCGTCGGCGCGATCAACGTGCCGATCATTTATTTCAGCGTGAAATGGTGGACGACGCTGCATCAGGGCTCATCAGTGCGTCCCGGAAGTTCGTCGATGGCAGCGATCATGCTGTGGGCGATGCTCATCATGACGTTTGCGTTCTGGGCGTATTGCATCGCGGCGTCGATGCACCGACTGCGCACGCAAATCATCGAACGTGACCAGGGCGCGGCGTGGCTTAAGGAGGCGGTCAAATGATCTGGGAGTCATGGAGCGCGTTTTGGGACATGGGCGGGCGCGGATTCTTCGTCTGGGGTAGCTACGGCGCACTGCTGATAGCGGTCATTGCGGAACTTTTGAGCCTTCGCAGCGCTCGAAAAGCGGCCACTCGAATGATGCAAGAGACTCAGGACGCGCTATGACCATTAAGCAAAAACGCCTCGCGCTGATCCTCGGTGGATTGGTCTTACTCTCTGCTGCGGTTGCGCTGGTGCTCACCGCGTTCAACCAGAACCTGGTGTTCTTTTTTACGCCGACGCAAATCACGTCGAAAGAAGCGCCCATCGGTCGCATCTTTCGCCTAGGCGGCATGGTCGAAATGGGCAGCGTCAAGCGCGACGGCGTGAATGTGAGCTTCCGCGTCACCGACACCGCGCAGATTGTGCCCGTCGCGTACAGCGGCATCTTGCCTGACTTGTTTAAAGAAGGAAAAGGCGTGGTCGCGCAAGGCACGCTGGGTGACGACGGCGTCTTCCGCGCGAGAGAAGTGCTGGCCAAGCATGATGAAAATTACATGCCGCCGGAGGCTGCGACTGCGGTCGAGCGCGCCACAAAGGCGCGCGAAATGGCCGCTAAGACCCTCAAGCAGTAGTCGATGAACAAAAGGCTCCTGCTCCCGATCGCCTTCTTCGCCCTGGCCGCAATTCTCTATTTCGGCCTCTACCGCGACCCGCGCGAAGTGCCGTCGCCACTCATCGGCAAACCCGCCCCCGCCTTCACGCTACCGCAACTCGGCAACGCGAACGCCACGTTTTCTCCCGCCGATCTCAAGGGCAAAGTCTGGCTGTTCAACGTGTGGGCGAGCTGGTGTCCGAACTGCAAGGACGAGCACCCCCATCTGCTTGCAATGCAAAAATCCGGCATCGTCCCGATCATCGGTTTGAACTATAAAGACAAGCGCGATCTGGGTCTTGAAGTGCTCAGAAAAACCGGCGATCCGTACAACCTGTCCGCTTATGATCCCGATGGCAAAACCGCGCTCGACTGGGGTGTTTACGGCGCGCCGGAGACCTTCCTGATCGACAAGGAAGGCGTCATCCGCGCCAAACACGTCGGGCCGGTCACGCCAGAGGTCATTGCAGCCAAATTCGCGCCGCATTTCGCCGCTCCGGTTGCGAGCCGGTAGTCGGTTGCTGTAGTTATCTGCTGATTCAGCTTTTCTGTGCAAGGTCTGCTCTATTGGGGCTAGACCGTCATTTATGCGGAAGTCGACAACACTCTGAATGGCTCCCTATCCCAGATATAGCAAGGGATGGCGAAAAAAGGCAATGCCGAATTGCGGTCGATCAGAGCAGTCGAACCGCGCTGACTGCCAGAAACCCCAAGATCATGTTGGCAAGCACCAATACTCTGATCATGCCAAGCTGAGTGGCGGCGACCGGCCACGCCTCTGCGATCACCGCCGCCTTCATGCGGCGAAAGGGCCCGAAAAAGAGGTGGCCAAACAGGAGCATCATCGCGATCCCAATGCCCGACATCAAATGCATCCCGATCGCCGCTGCAGCCGCCCCGTCGCGGGCGATGTAGAGCTGCACGCCAGTCGCGAGCAAGATCACAATGGCCACGATCACAATATTGAAAAATCGCGTCAGGGTTGCCGCCATCAACGCGAGGCGTTTTGGCGGCTCCAGCATCGCCACCGAGGGGCGCAGGCAGAAGTGTGCGAACACCATGCCTCCGAGCCACACGATCGCGGCAAACAGGTGAAGGAGCAGGATCAGGTTTCTCATCGGGGAAGGCGGGTTATGTCGATTGCGCATTGTGCGCTAAACGCTGGAAATGCCGGATGTCGCGCGATTTATCATTGCACCTGACAGGATCTGAAGAGACAGCATGACACCCACCCCAATCGCAGAATACCGGCAACAGTTTTCCATCCCTGATGGCGTGATTTATCTCGACGGTAACTCGCTCGGCGTGCTGCCGAAGGCCACAGCTGCCGCCGTCGCCAAAACAGTCGTTCAGGAGTGGGGCAACGGCCTCATTCGCTCGTGGAACACTGCCGACTGGGTGAACGCGCCGCGTCGTTGTGGCGACAAGATCGCGCGCTTGATCGGGGCGAACGCGGGCGAAGTGATCGCCTGTGATTCGACGTCGGTGAACTTGTTCAAGGCATTGCTGACGGCGCTCGCGCTGCAGCAGGACCAGCCGCAACGCAACGTCATCATTTCCGACATCGACAACTTCCCGACCGACCTCTACATTGCGCAGGGCATCCGCGATTTGCTGCGGGAACGCCAGATTCAGCTGGAGTTTGTGAAGCGACAGGAGATGGAATCGACGATTGAAGCGTTCAGCGGTTGCACGGCTGTCGTCATGCTGACTCAGGTGGATTACCGCACCGGCGAGCGCTACGACATGAAGGCGATGACCGCGCTCGTGCAGTCAAAAGGCGCACTGATGCTGTGGGATCTGGCGCATTCGACGTGTGCGTTCCCGGTTGCATTGAACGCCTGCAATGCCGATCTCGCCGTGGGTTGCAGCTACAAATACGTAAATGGCGGGCCGGGCGCTCCAGCGTTTGTTTTCGCGGCAAAGCGTCATCTCGATACGCTCGACGCCGCAAGCACCAGCGCGCCCATTTCCGGCTGGTTCGCGCACGAAGCGCCGTTCGCGTTTGACCCGCTGTTTCGCGTGGTTCACGGCATCGAGCGCTTCACCGTCGGCACGCCGCCGATCCTGCAATTCGCAGCGCTGGAAGCGGCGCTCGACATGTGGCTCACGGTGGATATGCAGGCACTGCGCGATGCGTCGGTCGTGCTCACCGAACGCTTCATCAAAGAGGTCGAAGCACAATGTCCTGGCCACGGCCTGACGCTTGCCACGCCGCGTGACGCCAGCATTCGCGGCTCGCAAGTCTCGTTCCGTCATGCCGAGGGCTACGCCATCATGCAGGCGCTGATCGCGCGCGGCGTGATCGGTGACTTCCGCGCGCCGGATATTTTGCGTTTCGGATTCACGCCGCTCTACATCAACGAAGATGACGTGGTGAAAGCCGTCGCACAT